>JANWZI010000042.1 GCA_025054695.1 Myxococcota bacterium
TCACGCGTCACCAGCTCCGCGAGCCGGTCCGCTTCCGCGCGCACGCGCTCGCCCAGAGCCCGAACCAGTGCCGCGCGTGCCGGGGCGGGGACCGATCGCCATCGCACGTAGGCGACGAAGGCCTCTTCGATGGCAGCGTCGAGCTGCGTCGCGCTCGTCGGTTCGAGTCGCGCCAGAGTCTCACCGGTGGACGGGTCGATGGACGTGATCGTCACGAGGCGCGGTTGTCCTGCCTCGATCCCGCGGCGTCAATGTGCGTCTGCCGCGGACAGGGTGCGCGACGAGGCCGAATCGACGGCGTCGATGGCGTCGCCCGTCCGCCGTCCGCGCAACGTACGGCGACGTCGCACGGACCCATCGACGCGCGGCACGTCACCAGCGAAGCGCGTTCCCGAGCCAGCGCCGTGCACTGGCCGTCACGCGTGCCCCCCGCGGTGAGCGAGCAGGCCATGCAGTCGTCGCCGCGCCCGCCACCACAGGCCGACTCGCAACAGACGCCGTCGACGCAGTGGCCGCTCAGGCACCGCGCCACGCCGGGACACGGATCGCCGCGTTCGAGATACCGCTCGAACGCATAGGCCACCCCTCGATTGGTGGCGGAATCGACGTCGGCTCCCGGGGCGCCCACGAGCAGCGTGTTCCCATCGCCCGCCAATGCCACGGCGGCGCCGAACTGGTCGCCGTCCAGCCCGTCCCTTGCCTCGAGCTTGTGCTGCTGGCTCCATCGACCACCTGCGTGCACGAACACGTACACGGAGCCCTGATCCACGTTCGGGCCGACGTCATCGTACAAAGCGCCCACGATCCCGGTACCTCCGTCGGGGGTGAGGGCGACGCTCCAGCCGAAAAAGTCCGCCGGGCCCGCATCGCTCGCCAGCAATTTCTGCTGCTCGGTCCAAGTCGTCCCACTGCGCACGAATGCGTAGACAGCACCCGGCTCCATCCGGCGATCGCCGACGGCCCCGATGAGCGCGCGCCTACCATCCGCGGAGAGCGCGATGCTGATGCCGAAATAGTCCTCCCAATCTCCGTCGCTCGCCACGAGCTTGCGCTGCTCTCTCCATCCCGTGGGCCCTCGAACAAACACGAAGACCGCCCCCTGATCGCGCGTGTAGGTGAAATCGGTTCCCGCAGCGCCGACGAGCACCATGTCGCCCGCCGCCGTGGCTGCGAGGCTGTACCCGAGGGAGTCGAACGCACCTCCGTCGCTCGCGATCAGCTTCGCCTCCTGGCTCCAGTCTTCCCCCCGCCGCACGAAATTCATTGGCCGGACCCTGACTGATTCTCATTTCCACGTCGTCGATGGGAGCGCCGACAAACGCCGTGTTCCCGTCCGCGCCGAGAGCCACCGCGCTACCGAAGTCGTCGTCCTCTCCCCTGTCGGTCGCCTCCAGTCTCGCCTGAAGCGCCCAACCCAATGGCTCGGACACGAAAACGTACGCGGCGCCCTGCCGCCGCGTCTCACCGGGCGACCCCACGATCGCCGTGCTGCCGTCGCTCGAAAGCGCCACCGACGTTCCGAAGCGCGCCAGGGTGGGTCCACCACTCGGTACGAACTTGGCCTGCTCGACCCACCCCCCCGCCGTCCGCGTGAAGAGGTACGCAGAACCACGATCCGATGCATCTCGTGGCGCGCCGATGAGCGCCGAGTTGCCATCGGCCGAGATCGCGATGCGCGTTCCGAACTCGTCCAGACGGCCACCGTCGCTCGCGAGCAACCTGCCTTGCTCCACCCACACCAGGGGGTCGATCTCCAGCGGATAGACCGCCCCGCCGTCCTCCACCCGCAACAGCAGGTGTCTACCCCGCACCTCGATCCGCGCTCCAACCCGCTCCCCGCGCGCATCACGCACGTACAGCTCTCCGTACCGAGCTCGCACCCGACCCCGTGCGTCGACCAACCACACCTCCGCTCCCATCGACTGCGGGCGCAACTGCCCCTCCACCCGCATTACCACCTCCAGAACCCCACGCCCCTGCGGCCGCTCCGACACCACCAACCACTGCTCCATGCCCAGCGGCCCGTGCACCCACCGCTCCTGCAATCCCACCGACCCCACCCGCCACGCGTACCGCGCCTCGTTGCCTCTCACCTCCACTCCCGCCCCCCCCACCCGCCCCACCGCCCCACCCCTGCCGACGCCCACCAACCGTATCCGTGCCACCGCACCACGGCGCTCCCCCTCCCGCCTCGCTGCGAGCAACCACACACCCCCCGCATCGAGGACGAACCCCGCGCCATCCTCGGCCGCAACCCATCGCCCCGCTCCCACCGACCGCAACCCCCATACCCTCTCGCCCGCCCAGGACTGCACCGCCCGAATGAACGCCGCGCGCAGCGCCCCATCCATCAACGCACGCGCATCGCCGCCCATCGGCCCCAGCCGCAGCGCCCGACGCTCCGGATCGGGCGCGAACGACTGCAGCACCGCCTCCACCGCCTCCGAACGCCCCGACGCGCTCGCACGCCCCTCGAGCCACCACCCCGACACCCCCCACGACACCACGCACCCCAATCCCAACCCGACGGCAACCCACCGACTCGGACGCATACGACCTCCACCCAGCCGCGTACCCCCGCACGCCATCGCCCCACCCGCGACGAACAAGCGCACCGCCCCAGAGTCTCTCGTCCCGCTCCGACCATGGTCGACGGCCCCCTTTGCGCTCCACGACGGCCGCCGCCCCCGAACACCCGCTCGATTCCGGCATCGGCATCGGGCTCGGATTCGGACTCCGCCTCGGTCTCCGTCCCGGACTCGGCCACCGAGTCGGACTCGACACATCCGTCCGCACCCTGAACCCACCCCATCGGCGCCCACCGCCGCAAACTCCATCGCGTCCGCACGCCCACGGACGGGCGCACGCGGCGATCCGCCGGGCGATTCGTTCCCACGCACGGCGCTCGGCGCCACCGACCTCGACCCCGGATCGTGCTATCCGTTCGTGGCTCGCTCCCGTAGCTCAGATGGATAGAGCAACGGTTTCCTAAACCGTAGGTCGCACGTTCGAGTCGTGCCGGGGGCGCCGCGACACACGCCGCCTCAGCCGATGCCGTAGTCCTTGATCTTGTAGAGAAGCGCGCGATGGCTGATCTCGAGCAGCCGCGCCGCACGCGTGCGGTTGCCGCCGGTTCGCTCGAGCGCGCGGCGAATGAGCTCGGCCTCCAGGCGCCGGACTGCTTTCTTGATGGAAATCTCGTCGTCCAAAAAGGCCGGAATGGGCCGGTCCCGGCCCGGCTGCAGCGGCTCGGACAGATCCGCGACGTCGATGACGTCTCCTTCGGCGAGCACCACGGCGCGCTCCATCACGTTGCCCAGCTCGCGTACGTTGCCCGGCCAATCGTGGGCCACGAGGCGGGCGAGCGCCGCCTGGGAGATGGTCTTGCGCGCAAGATGCAGTCGTTGGGCGAGTGAATCGAGGAAGTGCTCGACCAGCAGCGGGATGTCTTCCCGACGCTCGCGCAGCGGCGGAACACGCAGCGAGACCACGTTCAGCCGGTAGTAGAGATCCTCGCGAAACCGACCGGCGCGTACTTCCTCCTGGAGATCGCGCACGGTGGCCGCGACGACGCGCACGTCCACGGTCACGTCGCGCGTCTCGCCCAGACGCCGCACGCTGCCCTCTTGCAGCACCCGCAACAGCTTGACCTGGAGCGACAGGGGCAGCTCTCCGATTTCGTCGAGGAACAGCGTGCCGCCGTGCGCCTCCTCGAACAGGCCTCGCTTGTCGGCCGTCGCGTCGGTGAAGGCCCCGCGCCGGTGACCGAACAGCTCGCTCTCGAGCAACGCGGGCGGGATCGCCCCGCAGTTGACCGCGACGAAGGGCCGGGCGGCGCGCGGCGAGAGCCGGTGCAGTGCGCGCGCGACGAGCTCCTTGCCGGTGCCGCTCTCCCCGGTGACGAGCACCGTCGTGCGGTGCGCCGCGACGCGCTCGATCGTGCGGAACAGGCGCTGCATCGGCTCGCTGCGGCCCACCATCGCGTCCAGGCGCGTCGCGGCGTCCAGTTGCGCGCGCAGCGCGCGGTTCTCGCGACGAAGCTGCTCGCGCTCCTCCGCCTTGCGCAGCGCCAGCAGCACCTCGTCCTGCTTGAACGGCTTCGAGACGTAGTCGTACGCGCCCGCCTTCATCGCCTCGATGGCCAGCTCGACCGACCCGAACGCACTCATGACGATGACCGTGGCTCCACAGCCGCGCTCGCGCAGCGCTCGGACCAGATCGATGCCGCTCATCCCCGGCATCCGCACGTCGGCGAGGACGAAATCGGGCGGCGCGTCCGCCACGCGGTCCAGCGCCTGCTCGCCGCTGGAGGCCTCGTCCACGTCGTACCCGTGCCGTGCGAGCACCGTTCGCAGCACGAGGCGGATGTATTCCGCGTCGTCGACGACGAGCACCCGGGACACGCCGGCGAGGCTTATCACGAGGGGCCGGGGACTCTGGAATTCCGGCGGCGGTCCGACGACTCACCCCACGAGAGTTCGGCACCTGCACCCGACTCGTGGTTCCGAAGTGCGCGACCGGCCGCATGCCGGTCCATGCCCCCCAGGTTCGCGGAGGTCTCCATGCGCGACGCTCGCCGCACATGTCCTTGCACACTGGCGGTTCTGTCGATCGTCACGACCGCCGCCGGCTGTCTGTCCCGGGATCTGGCGCCGTTGCACCCGTGCACCGTCGCGACGGTGTCGGAGCGAATCCGCTCCTCCGACGTCGAAGCGGTCGACCTGCTCCTCGTGATCGACAACTCCAACTCGATGCAGGAGGAGCAGCGATCGCTCGGTGAGCAAATCCCGCGGCTCATTCGCATGCTGACGCGCGGCGACCGCGACGACGATGGCCGGCAGGACTTCCGGCCGGCGCGGAGCCTCCACGTGGGAGTCGTCAGCACCGACATGGGCACACGTGGCTACAGGGTGCATACGTGCGCGAACCCGGACGTCGGCGACGATGGCCGGTTGCGGGGATGGGACCGTCGACGGGGTGATTGTCCGGTGGCGCCCGAAACGGGGCGCTTCGGCTCGTTCCTGGATTTCGAGCCCGGCGTGGACCCCGACGCAGCCGCGCGGGACGTCGCGTGCGTCGCGGCGATGGGAACGGGCGG
This sequence comes from Myxococcota bacterium, assembly GCA_025054695.1. Lineage (GTDB taxonomy): Bacteria > Myxococcota_A > Polyangia > Polyangiales > JANWZI01 > JANWZI01. Next base: position 5,099 of record JANWZI010000042.1, read on the forward strand.
TTGTGGCTTCGAGCAGCAACTGGAGGCGGCTCTGAAGGCGGTCAGCACGAGCGAGGCGCCCATCGCGTTCTGGGATCCCTCCGGACGCTCCACGGGCGGCCACGCCGATGGCGCCAACGCCGGCTTTTTGCGGCCGGACTCGGTGCTCGCGATCTTGTTGTTGACCGACGAGGAAGACTGCTCCATGGCCGATCCACGGCTCGCCGATCCGAACGAGTCCAATCCTCATTTCCCGGGCGATCTCAATCTGCGCTGCTTCCAGTACCCCCATGCGGCGCATCCCGTCGAGCGCTATGTGCAGGGCCTCCTGGCCAGCCGGCCGACCTCCGACCGCCTCGTCTTTGCGGCCATCACGGGGGTTCCCGTCGACGCGGTCGACGAACCGGGCGAAGTCGACGAGCCTGCCGATTTCGACCGGCTGCTCGCCGACCCCCGCATGCAGGAGCAACTCGTCCCCGATCCGACGCGTCCAGGCCGCATGATGCTCGCGCCGTCGTGCGAGGTGGCAGGGCGAGGCAAGGCGGTGCCGCCCCGCCGCATCGTTCGGGTCGCGGGCGAGCTGATGCGACGGGGCGCCGGCGCCGTCGTCCAGTCCATCTGCCAGTCGGACTACGGACCCGCGCTCGACCGGCTCGTCGACCGCATCGCGGACGCGCTCGGGGGAGCCTGCCTGCCCCGTCCCCTCCACCCGGATGCGACGGGGCGCGTTCCCTGCGAGGTCGTCGAGTGGCTGCCCGCGACGGGTCCCATCACCCGCTGCGAGCAGTTGCCCGGACGCGAAGCGGCCGGCATGGATCCGGACACCGGACGCGCGCGATGCCGGATCGTCCAACGGGTCATGCGCGACGGTCGACCGCCGCAGGCGCCCGGGTGGTATTACGACACCGAGTCTGTGGAGCGGGCGGAGCAGTGCGGCCCGAGCGGACGTCGAATCGCCTTCACCGAGGACGCACGCCCGCCGGCCGGTAGCGAGGTCCGCCTCGAGTGTCTGCAGCCGGTGAGCCGTGTGCCGGAGGGTGTCCTCGACGTGGGCAGCCCGTGTGGCGGCATCGCGAGCTGCTCGGCAGGCCAGACGCTCACGGAGGGAACGTGCGCGCGAACCCTGGTGTGCGACCCCGTGCGGAACGAGTGGGTCGTTCCCTGCCGTGTCGATGCCGATTGCGAGGCGGAGGATCTCGCCGGTTTTCGATGTGACCCTTCGCGAGGCGCGTGCGTCCATCCGACGTGCTGACGGTCGACGCCGGCGCATGCCGCGCTCCAAGGGCCGTCGCACCGTGCCCGTCGGGTGACCGCGCGGCCGGTGGTCCTTCGACGCCGCGCTCGCGTCCGCCCTCGCAGCGGAGCTCGAGCTCGAGCCGGAAGCCACGAGCATGGTTTGCGACCGACCCGGCTGCGTCGGCCGCCGCCGGCGGGCTCTCGGAAGCGCGCGCGGTATCTTGGTGATTCGCAATGGCCTTCGCGCTTCGGAACGAACGGGAGCGCATCGAGTGGCTTCGAAGCCAGCTCGACCGGCCCCATCCGCACGTCTGCGTGGGAATCGGAGACGACGCCGCGGTGCTCGAGCCGTTCGCGGGCGCGCCCGTGCTCAGCGTCGACGCCGCCGTCGAAGGCGTGCACTTCGAACTGGGCTGGCTCGCCCCGCACGACGTCGGCTGGAGGGCCGTCGCCGCCGCCACGAGCGATCTGGCCGCCATGGGTGCGCGTCCGCGCGCCGCGCTGCTCGCCCTCGCGCTCCCGATCGGCCTCGAGGAGGCGCGGTTCGAAGCGCTGGTTCGGGGCGCCGACGAGGCCGCGCGCGCGCACGGGCTCGTCCTCGTCGGTGGTAACTTGGCACGCGCCGACCGGTTGTCCGTGACCACGACGGTCGTCGGCGAGCTGCACGGGCCGCCGTTGCTTCGTTCGGGCGCTCGGCCCGGTGACGTCATCGGCGTCGTCGGCGTGCTCGGCGCGGCGGCGCTCGGCCTCGAGCTGCTGCGTACCGGGCGTGCCGCCGAGGCCTTCGGCCGTCCCTTCGTCGAGGCGTTCGCGCGGCCGCGCGCGGCCATCGAGGCGGGGCTCGCGCTGGCGGGCCGTGCTCGATCGGCGATCGACGTCTCCGACGGCTTCTACACGGATTTGGACCGGCTCGCCCACGCAAGCGGCGTCTCGGTACACGTCGACGTCGACGCACTTCCGCGTCTGCCCGATCACGACGCGGTCGCACGGGCCGTGGGTCGTGACCCCCTCGAGGTGCTGCTCGGCGGTGGCGAAGACTATGCGCTCATTTACACGAGCGCACCCGAGCATGCGCGCGAGCTGCCCGGCGTCCTCGTCGGCCATTGTCTTCCGCTCGGGGAGCCATCCCGGCTCGTGGACCGCCATGGCCGTTCCATCGACCGCCGCCCCGAGGGCTTCGACCATTTCCGATGAAATCGCGACGGTGCGCGGTGGCCCGGCCGCGCACGAAACGGCCCTCAGTCCCGCCGTGGCAGCGTGCCGACGCGAAGACGTCGGCGAAGCCGACGCCCTCGCCGGTGTGACGCGACGGGATTGGAGAGCAGCCGAGCCGGAGTCCGAGCCCGCCTCGCGTTGGTGCGACGTTCAGGCGCCGGAGCCAGCACCGAGCAAAGGCCCGACCTGCAGCCCGAGCAGGACGACGGCCATCAAGGCGACGAACCAGCCGAACCCTCGGCGGAGCGCGTCCGGCGCGACTTTCGCGGCGAGGCGTGCGCCGCCCATGCTGGCCGCGACGGCGACGCCGGTCGCTGGAGCCACCACGCTCCAGTCGACGTCAGCCCCGTCCAGATGACCGGCGAGAGCGGCCGCCGTCTTGAGCACGATGACGAGGAGAGAGGTGCCGATGGCCTTGTCCATGGGAAGACGGCCGAGGACGACGAGGGCGGGAACCACGAGGAATCCGCCGCCGGCGCCGACCAGGCCCGTCACCGCGCCCACGACGATGCCGTCCAGCACGATACGAACCACCGGTCGCCGAGCGGGCTGGCCGACATCCCCCGAGGCCGCGAGCGTGGCATCGATGGGGCGTCGACGGAGCATGGCCGCGGCCGTTGCGAACATGACGAGCGCGAGCAGAGCGAGGAGAACCGGCCCGGGTACCAGGCGCGCGAGCCGTCCGGCCGGAAACGCACCGAGCATCCCGGCGAGACCGAACCACAGGCCCGTACGCCAGCAGACGGCTCCTCGTCGTGCGTGCTCGAGGAGCCCGACGACGCTGGTGACTCCAACCAGTACGAGCGAGGCGACGATGGCCCGATGCGCATCGAGACCCGCGACGTACGTGAAAATGGGAACGGCGAGGATGGAGCCACCGCCCCCGAGCAAGCCCAGGGAAACGCCCACCAGGGCGAAGAGCAGCAGTGCGATTGCGAATTGCACGGGAGCGAACGACTTCCGCTCGAGGCGTCCGAGCAGGAGGCATGCCCGGACGGCGCGACTCGCGTCGTCCCGAGCTCCCGATGCCGAGATCCGAATCCGAGACCGGATTCGAACCCGAGACCGAGACCGAGTCGGAGACCGAGGCCGACTCTGGATCGTCGAGCAACGCGAGCGATGCGGTGGCTCGCCGCGCGTCGCCATATCGTGCAACGATCTGAAACAGCATGAAACATATGAAACACGCCTCGGGTCGCGCGGCGCCCGGCGGCCTTTTCCCTCGCCGTCGAGTCGCAATGCCGCGAACGAACCCGGCGTGATGGCACGCGGGATGCTTCCGCGTAATGGACATCGCGGCGCTCGATGCGGCGCCGCACAAGAAGGGAGCCGTTACGGATGCAATGGCATGATGCGTCGATCGCCCTCGTCGGGGGAATGCTCATCGGAGCCGCATCGGCATGGCTGCTGCTGGCGCTCGGCCGAATCGCCGGCGTCAGCGGCATTCTCGGCGGGCTGCTGCCCGCCAGCGCGGGCGACGCGGGCTGGCGCCTCGCGTTCCTCGCGGGGCTGCTCGTAGTCGGCGCCGCGGCGGGCTGGCTCGTTCCGCACATGGTGGGCGACTCTCCGCGCCCAGTCGGGGTCGTGGCGCTCGCGGGCTTGCTCGTGGGCGTCGGAACGCGACTGGCCAGTGGATGCACGAGCGGTCATGGCGTCTGCGGAATCGCGCGCGGCTCGGTGCGTTCCATCGCGGCGACCGCGACGTTCATGGCGACGGGCGTGCTGGCGGCGACGGGCGCGCGACTGCTCGGAGGTGGGTCGTGAGGGCAGCCTCGCGCAAGCTCCAGCTCACAGCGGCGTTCGTCGCGGGAGGGCTCTTCGGAATCGGTCTGCTGCTGTCGGGGATGACGATGCCGCACAAGGTAATCGGGTTCCTCGACGTCGCTGGCCGGTGGGATCCGACGCTCGCCTTCGTGATGGCGGGTGCGCTCGCGGTCTACGCGCTCGCGTACCGTCTCGCGGTGCGGCGGCCGGCACCGTGGCTCGGCGAACGCTTCGACGTACCCGCGCGCCGTCGCCCGGACGGTCGGCTCTGGCTCGGCGCGGCGATCTTCGGCCTCGGATGGGGACTCGCCGGCTACTGTCCGGGCCCAGGCATCGTCGCAGCAGGCTCGCTCGCCGGCGATGCGGCGTGGTTCGTCGCGTCGATGATCGCGGGAAGCTTTTTGACGGCCAAGCTGCTCGGTACCCGTCCGGCCACAACGGCCGCGCCGAGTCGCGCGCTCGGACGCGAGCCCGTGCCCTGACGGCGTCGGCTGCGCCGTGTGAGGGTCGGTCCGCAGCATGCATGACGCGAGGGCGACCGGGTCCGCGCGACGGCGGCAGTGCGCGTCACGCCTCGGCGCGATCGAGCAAGACGCGCAGACGGCGCGGGCCCCAGTCGCCCGGTTTGGGCTCGAATCGACCGGCCAGGGCACGCCCGCAGTCAGGACAACGACCCAACGCGTCCAGGCGCCACCGTTCGATGCGATAGCCGTCGCGCGCGACGAGCAACGCTCCGCAGCCGGCGCAGTACGTGGACTGTCCCTCCGGATCGAAGACGTTGCCCGTGTAGACGTGGTGCAGGCCGGCCGCGATCGCGCGTCGGCGGGCCCGGACGAGCGTTTCACGAGGTGTGGCCGGGGTGTCTTGCATCTTCCAATCCGGATGGAACGCGGTCAGATGCAACGGGACCTCGGGCCCCAGCTCCCGCGCAATCCAGCTCGCCAGCGCATCGATCTCGGCGTCCGAGTCGTTCCACCCCGGAATCAGCAGCGTCGTGATCTCGAGCCAGCAGCGCGTCTCGTGGCGGATGAACCGAAGCGTGTCGAGCACCGGACCCAGCTCGCCGACGCACAGCTTCCGATAGAAATGCTCGGTGAACGCCTTGAGGTCGACGTTGGCGGCGTCCATCGCGCGGAACAGCCTCTCGCGCGCGCGTCCCTCGACGTAGCCGGCCGTCACGGCCACCGAGGCGATCCCACGCGCGCGGCACGCCTCGGCCGTGTCGATGGCGTACTCGGCGAAGACGACCGGGTCGTTGTAGGTGTAGGCGACCGAGCGGCAGCCGGTGCGCTCGGCGGCGCGTGCGATGTCCTCGGGGCTCGCGGCCTCGGCGAGACGGTCGGCGTCGCGCGCCTTGGAGATGTCCCAGTTCTGACAAAAACGACAGCCGAGATTGCAGCCCGCCGTGCCGAACGAGAGGACGGCCGTGCCCGGGAGAAAGTGCGACAGCGGCTTCTTCTCGATGGGGTCGATGCAGAAGCCGCTCGCGCGCCCGTAGCTCGTGAGCACGATGCGGCCGTCACGCGCCTCGCGCACGAAGCAGAATCCGCGCTGGCCTTCCGAGAGCGTGCAGCCGCGCGGGCAGGCGTCGCAGCGAATGCGACCGCCCGGCAGCGCAGTCTGGTCCTCGGCGACCACGGTGTACGGCGCGATCCAGGCGCGGCTCACGGCGACCTCCGAGGTGGCGGGAGCGGCGGGCCGAGCGATGCGGCCGCCGCCGACGCGACGGCGTCGCGGACCTCGTCGTCGCCGATCCGCGCGACCGCCGCAGCGACGTCCGCGGGCAACTCGGTGGGTTGGCGCAACCGCGGGGGCGGTTCGACCGGTGGCGTCGGAAGCTCGGGCAGTGGACCGACGCGGATCCGCAGATCACGGATCCCGATGGCCGGTGCGTGCCGGCGCACCGCCGCGAGCAACCGTTCCCGCAACGCGTCGAGCTCGGCTGCCCAGACCGCCGAGCGTGCGTGGACGAGCAGCACGCCGTCGCGATCGAGTCGTACAGGCCACGCCTCGCGGGCGATGCGAGGCGGCACCGCACGCGCCCACCACCCGTGCAGCCGTGGGAGCGGTACCTGACCGTCGCGCGGTCTCGACGGCAGGACCGCCTCGACGATCTCTCCGATCCACTTCGGCTCTCCGGAGCGCCGTGCCACGAGGATCTCCACGAGGGGCCTTTCGGCCCTTCGCAACAAACATAGCCACGCATCCTATGCATCGCATCTGGGTCGGCCGACGTCCTGCGTGTCTTGGCTGCGCGAAACGTCGCGTCGCGAGGGCAGTCGGCGTGCTGGATCGCGGACTTGGGCTCGGGCTCGGGCTCGGACTCAGTGTCGGACTCGGACTCGGTCTCGGACTCGGACTCGGTTTCCGTCTCGATCTCGGACTCGGTCTCGGACTCGGGCTCCCACTCCGACCCGGTCTCGCCTCCGGGGTTGGACGGGCCTTGCACGTGCGGAACTGCTGAAGTCGCGCCTCCATCGCTATTATCGCGTGCCTTCATCGGCGCGCCGGACCACGAGGGGAGGAAACGATGAAGCAGGTACCACCGGCGGTCTCGATCGCATTGACGCTGGCGTCGTGGCTTGCTGGAGTCGCGACCGCCCAGGAGCCAGCCTCCAGTCCCGAAGCACCGCCACCGGCGCCCCCGTCGGCGGACGTCGAGGGCGCGCGCGAAGACGAACACGACGCGCAGACCGACGAGGCGGACGAACCGGACACAGGCTCCGAGGCGCACACGCACGAGCACACGCACGTGATCCGGCACAGCCACCCCCACGACCCGCGCGAGGCGCACGAACACCCCGTGCATCCGTCGTACGGCGCGCGGGCGCGCGTCCGGCGGCCCAGGACGGCCGCGAGCGCGAGCACCGTCCGCGCCCTAGACCTGCGGCTTCGACCCCGCGTGCGTCCGTTCGACATCCTGATGGCGGTGCCCGGGATGTACGTCGCTCAGCACGCCGGCGGCGGCAAGGCCAATCAGTACTTCCTGCGCGGCTTCGACGCCGATCACGGCACCGACGTCGCCCTGTCCGTCGATGGCATTCCCGTCAACATGGTCTCGCACGGCCACGGTCAGGGCTACGCCGATCTGCACTTCGTCATTCCGGAGCTCGTCGAGCGCGTGGAGGTACGCAAGGGACCCTACTTCGCCGAGGACGGGGACTTCGCGACGGCGGGCGCCATCGACCTGCACCTGGCGGAAACGCTCGACGAGAGCGTGCTGTCGGTCACCGGCGGCCTCTACGAGAGCTGGCGGCTGCTCGGTGCGATCTCGGGCGCCTCGGCGCTCGGGCGGGGACTGCTCGCGGCCGAAGTGGCCGGAGCCGAGGGGCCGTTCGACTACGGCGAGGATCTGCGTCGTTACAACGTGCTCGGCCGGCTGACCACGCCCGTGGGGTCGGGCCGCCTCGTGCTGACGGCGGCGAGCTACGCGGCACGTTGGGACGCTTCGGGGCAGCTTCCCCTCCGCGCCGTCACCTCGGGCCTGGTGGACCGCTTCGGCGCGCTCGATCCGCTCGAGGGCGGCGACGGCGATCGACACGCGCTCTCGGTCGCGTATCGCCACGGCGGCGACGAGGAAGACGAGCTCGAGCTGATGGCGTGGGCCTTGCGCTATCGGCTGTCGTTGTTTTCGAACTTCACGTTCTTTTCGGCCCATCCTGACCTGGGCGACATGATCCACCAGCGCGACGAGCGCACGATGTCCGGGCTGCGCGCGCGCTGGCAACGCGATCTTCGCCTCGGCCGGCTGACGCTGCGCACGTTGGCGGGCGTGGGGGCACGCGCCGATTCCATCGACGCCTCGCTCGGTTGGGCGACGGGTCGCGAGGATCGCGAGCGCATCGTCGACGCCCACATCGAGCAGCGCTCGATCGCCGCATTCGCGGAGACGGACGCGGCGTGGGATGCCTGGCTACACCTGATCCTCGGACTCCGGGCGGATTTCTTCACGTTCGACGTGCGCGACGAGCTCGGGATGCGCGCGGCGCGCTCGCACGCCGCCGAGCGGCTCTCGCCGAAGGCGTCGCTGGTTCTCGCCCCCACGCGCGAAGTCGACGCCTATCTGAACTTCGGGATGGGCTACCACTCCAACGACGCGCGGGCCGTGGTGGCCGGTGGAACGCCGCTCGCGCGCGCGGTGGGTGGCGAGGTCGGAGCGCGCTTGCGATGGCTCGAGCGGTTCGACGTGGCGCTCGCGGCCTTCCTGCTCGATCTGGAGAGCGAGATCGTGTGGGTGGGCGACGAGGGGACGACCGAGGCGAGCGGTGCGACGCGGCGGATGGGCCTGGAGCTCGAGGCGCGGGCCCGGCTGCTGCCGTGGCTGTACGCCGACCTCGACGTCACGCTCGTGCGAGCCCGTTTCGTCGACGAGCCCGAGGGCGCCGACGAGGTTCCGCTCGCGCCGCGACTGCTGCTCAACGGAGGGCTGTCGGCGCGCCACCCGAGCGGCATCTACGGGCGAGTCGGTCTGTTCCACATGGGCGCGCGGCCCGCCACCGAGGACGGCTTCATCGAAGCGCGCGGCATGACGCGGCTGGACGCGGTCGCCGGCTATCGGGGGCGCGGCTACGAAATCGCCCTGTCGGGAAGCAACCTCCTCGATGCCGACGTGTACGAAGCGCAGTTCGCGACGGTCTCGCGCTTGCGGGGCGAGGACGGACCGGAGGACTGCCCGGCCGGTACGCGGGCGTCGGTCGCCGACGACGGAACGTTCGAGGGGTGCGAGGACCTCAGCTTCACGCCGGGCTGGCCCATCGACGTGCGGCTGACGGCGAGCGTGTATTTTTGACGCACCGACGTTCTTCGCGTTGCGAGGGTCGGCCGGGGGGCCGAGTCTGCGCGCGGAGGCATCGTGCTAGGCTTCTCGTCGTGCGCGAGTCGCTCTACGACGTCGACCCGACCGATCCGCGCGCTCCGCCGCAGGAGTTGTGGGACGCGATGTCCGAGGCCGAGCGCCGTCGGGTGCTCGCGACGCTGCCGTCGGAGCCCGAGTGGGCCGCTCCGCCGCAGGGCGACGAGCATCGCAAGCTCAAGCAGGGTGCGCTCGACGCGCTCGAGCAGTACTTCCGACGGACCGGACGGCGCGTGTACCTCGCTTCGGAGCTGCCGGTCTACTATCCGGGGGAGCGGGTATTCGCGCCGGATCTGATCGCGGTCGTCGACGTCGAGCCGCGCGATCGCATGAGCTGGGTGGTCTCGGCGGAGAAACGCGGCATCGACCTCGTGCTTGAGATCCACGTGGGCGGGGAGCGAGGCAAGGATCTGCGCCGCAACGTCGAGTGGTTCGCGCGTCTGGGAATCCCCGAGTACTTCGTGTTCGATGCGCCGCGCGCTCGCGTCTTCGGCTACCGCCTGCCCGAGGGAGGGGCGCGTACCTACGAGCCGATCATTCCGCAGGGCGGGTCGTGGACTTCGATCATCCTCGGGCTGGATCTCGTGGTCGCGCAAGGTCGCTTGCGATGGGTTCACGGAGGCGCGCTGTTGCCGGAATCCCACGAGCTCATCGAGCGGTTGACCTCGATGGTGGACCAGGCGCTTCGGCGCGCCGAGGAGGAGGCCCGGCGCGCCGAGGAGGAGGCGCGACGCGCCGAGGAGGAGGCGCGACGCGGAGCGACTCGCACGAAGGCTCCGTGATCTCGGGTTCGACCCCGACGCGGAACCGTGACGAGATCCCAGCCCCGCACGCGTGCGCGGTTTCGGACTCCGCCTCCGGCTCGCGATCGCGCGACGCCGGCGGCCCCATCGACCCGACGGAGGGCCTCGGTCAGTCCACGGAGAGCAGGCGGGTGAGCCGCGCGAGCAACAGGGGGCTGCCGAGCGCGCCGTAGATACGCAGTCTGCGCTCTCGCAACGCCCGCAGCGCTTCCTTCGCGTGCACGCCGCGTGGGTCGGGCAGTCCGAGCCGCCCGAGCCGCTCGATGCGGGAGGTCCGCGTGATGTCGTCGGCGGAGCCGCGGATCGTGACGTCGGGAATGCCCCGGATCCCGTCGTGGAGCGTGACACCCACGCGGTCGAATTGGAGCGTCACCGACACCTCGGCGTCCTCGACGACGATCGCGACGCGTCCCTCCATGTGTGCGAGCAGGGCGCGGAGCTCGGGGTGCGCGTCGAGGTTTTGCGCGATCAACGCCGCGAGCATCGACGCGAAGCCGTTGTCCGCCGCGCCCGGCGCGAGGGTCACGCTCACGCGAGGCGCTCCCGGAATCGCGTCGGCACGCGCGCAGCGCTGGAAACGAGGGCGCGGCTGCTCTCGACGTACTTGAGCATCGTGGGCAGGTGCCCCTTGGTAAGCCGCAGCTTTCCCTGCATCATGCCCTTGATGGGGTCGATGCGCCCGGCGAGCACCTCGCGCCAGCGCTCGTAGCTCGCCTCGATCACGAAATCGGCGCGCTCGGCGGCCTGCCGTCCCATCGCGAACGACGCGTCACGGCAACGCCCCTGGTGGGTGTCGAGGACGATGACCGCGTCTTCGTGCAGGCCGACGGCCGGCTCCGCGTGGCAGACGAGCGCGACCGACCCGTGCGTCCAGTCGGCGGCGTGCTTCGCGTAGACCGGATTGTCGTTGATCGCGTCGCGGAAGGCCGCCGCCCACTCGGCCGACGGAAAGTCTATCTGCTGCTCCGCCATGGCGGCGCGCTCCTACCACGCGCGCCTCGCGCGGTCACGCAGCCGCGCGGCTGCTACGGTGCGCGCCGCGCCTCCGACTCGGACACGATCCACGGTCGGCCCCCACGCGACAGGTCGGTCACGGTGCATCCGCCGGCCGCTCCAATCTGTACGTCGGCGACCTTCCACAGCGGACGATCGCCCGCGCCTCCGCCCAGGCTCACCGGGCCGAAGGTGCGCTCCGGCGTCCCGTCGGGCCTTCCACAGTAGACGCGGACCGTGACGCGGTTGACCACCCCGTCGTCGCGGAATGCATGCACGCCGACGCGATAGGTACCCGGCGCCGGCCGGTCGATGTTGATGTTCTCCGGTCCGAACCCGTCGACGTCGTCGATGTCGAGTCGGGGATCGTCGGCGGTGCCCGGTCCTCCCCACGGCAGGCCACCCCCGACGCAGTTGGCGTAGTAGCAGTCGTCGAGATCGTCGAACCACGCGCGCGCGCCCGGACGAAGCAAGTGCAGATCCATGTCCGTGCGCGGCCGGTCCCAGAACATCTCGATGCGGATGCCCTCGGTGACGAGGGCGCGCACCGGCACCGTGCAGCGCGCCTCGTTGCCCGCGTCGTCGGTCACCGTGAGCTCGAGCAAGTACTCGCCGGCGATGTCGGGTGTGAAGCGCGTGCTCGCCATGTCGGCCGGGCTCGGGGGCATCGCACGCGAGCCCATCGGACTCGACACCAGCCTCCAGCGGTACGAGACGATGCGCCCGTCGTCGACGCCCGATCCGCGCAGCGTCACCGTCTCGAGCGGACGCGTCTCGACGGGCGGCGGGCACATCGCGTCCGGCCCCGTCGGCGTCGCCCGGACGAGCACCGTGCAGCGCGAGCTCATGCCTTCGACGTCCGTCACGACCAGCTCGAGCAGGTAATCGCCCGCGCGGTCCGGCGTCAGGCGCGTCGTCGTCGCGTCCGGTGGCATCGGCTCCGCCCGGCTTCCCGCAGGCCGACGCACCACGGTCCACCGTGCCGAGGCGATTCCGACGTCGTCGACGGCCGTCGCGCGGAGGGTCACGGGTCGTCGCGTCGGCACGACGAGCGTCTCGGTCGGACACATGAGCACCGGTGGGCCGGTCACGAGAATCGAAACGGTGCAGCTCGCGGTGGCCCCACCGACGTCGGTCGCCGTCAGCTCGAGTCGGTAACGACCCGGAGTTTCGGCCCGAAAGCGGGTGATGGGCGCATCGAGCGGCTCGAGCGTGAAACGCGCGCCGGACGGCGACTCGAGGACCCTCCAACGCACCTCGACCGGTCCCTCGTCGTCGAACGCCTCGCCGGCGATCTCGAGCGGGACGCCGACCGGAGTGGCGAGCTCGCCGCCCGGGCAGACGACGACCGGCGGGCCCGCGATCGCCTCGACGCGCACGCGACAGCTCGCCGTGCGCCCCAGCGCGTCGGTGGCGGTGAACTCGACGACGTACATGCCGAGCATGTCCACGCGCAGCGTCGTGGTCCGCCCCATCACGGGGTCGAGGAGCGCCGTCGATCCCGGCGGTTGCTCGAGAACCCGCCACGATTCGGAGACGACGGGCGACGCCGACACGACCGTCGCCTCGAGAAACAACGGCCTGTGGGGCGCGGTGTACCGGGTCTCCTCGCCGCACTCGACGCTCGGCGGTGCAGGGGGCGCGTCCGGCGTCACGTCGGCACCTGCGTCCACCGTCCCATCGACCGGTGCGTCGAGCACGATGTCCGCGTCCCTCGGGCGCGGGATGTCCACGGCGCTGCGCGCGCCGCAGCCCGCTCCGATTGCGGCCGCGATGGCGAGCGAGGCCGTGCGCGCCCGTCGCACGTCACGCTAAACGTAGCACGTGCGCGGGCACGAACCGTCCGCACCTCGCCCCGTCGGTGCACCTCGACCCCGGCGCACCCGTCGCCCGAACGCGCACCCGTCCGCGATGCGTCCGTCGTTCGACCTTCGCGAACGCCGCAGGCGGGCTCGATACATTGCGCGCGCGCTCGACCGTCTCATCGGCGAGCCACCCATCCCCCTCGAGCATCGCGATCCGTTCACGCTGCTCGTCGCCGTCGTGCTTTCGGCGCACTCCACCGACCGAAAAGTCAACGAGGTCACCCCGGCGCTCTTCGCGCGGGCGCCGGATGCGGCGGCGCTCGCCGCGATGCCCGAGTCGGAGTTACGGGCTCTGATCCGGCCCGTAGGCCTCGCGCCGACCAAGGCCCGTCATCTGCGTGCGATGGCCACGTTGCTGCTCGAACGGCACGGGGGCCGCGTTCCCAACCGTCTCGAGGCGCTCGAAGCGCTGCCCGGGGTCGGACACAAGACCGCGTCGGTCGTCCTGGCCCAGGCGTTCGGGATGGCCGCCTTTCCCGTCGACACGCACATCCATCGGCTCGCCACGCGATGGGGGCTGTCCACGGGGCGGTCGGTCATCCAGACCGAGCGCGATCTGCGCGATCTGTTTCCGCCGTCCCGCTGGGGCACGCTGCACCTGCAGATGATCCATTATGGTCGGCGATACTGCCCGGCGCGGGGCCATGACGTGGCGCGCTGTCCGATCTGTGCGTGGGTCAGTCGTCGTGACCCGCATCGAGGCCAGGTCGAAGCGCGTCCCACTCGGCGCTAGAGTGCACGCCATGGGCGTCCTCTCGCTCGGACTCGCAGGGTTGCTGGCCGGCTGCGCGGTGGACCGGATTCCGCCGCCGGATGGCGGTCTCGTCGATTCGGGCATGGATGCCGCGACCGATGCGGGGCCGGGGCTCGACGCCGACGCGCCGGCGGAGACCGGCGCCGTCGACGGAGCCTCCGACGCGGCCACAGACGGCCCGATGCGCGACGGGCCGCCGAGTGACGGCCGCGACGAAGCCGGCCGTCGGGACGGTGGAGAGGGTGCCGCGGATGGAAGCCCCGATGGCTGGGTGCCCGAAGGGTGCAATCCGGTTAGCGGCATCGAATGCGACGGAGACTGGACCGCGATGGGCGAGTGCGGCCCGTCGGGATGTCCGGACGGGCAGTGCTGCTCGCCGCAAAACGGACGCTTCACCTGCGTCCCGCGCGATGCCGAGGGGCGGTGTCCTGCCCCCGATCTCTGGGTGGACGCCTCGCGCATCGAGGGCAACTACACGGTCCGCTGGGAATACTTCTCGATGGACCACTGCGCGCTCGTGGAGCGCTGCGTGGAGGCGCCCGGCTGGCGGCGCCTGCTTCGCTTCGACACGTGGACGCCGAACACCGGCGAGGCGGACATGTACCTGGGGCCGCCGACGCGGTACGCGACGCACTTCGAGTACTCGCCGTGCCACGACCACTACCACTTCAACACGTACGCGCGCTATTTCCTGTTGCGGCGAGACGGCACCGTCGCCGCCCGAGGGCACAAGCAGGCGTTTTGTTTGCTGGATTACTATCGATATCCGGGGACCGACAATCGAGGCGCCATCTACGACTGCGGGCACCAGGGCATCCAGCGCGGCTGGCAGGACGTCTACCACGCCAGTCTCGATTGCCAGTGGGTCGACGTGACGGACGTGCCGCCGGGAGAGTATCTGCTGCGCATCGAGCTCAACTACGCGCACGAGCTGCTCGAGCGCGATTACTCCAACAACGCGATCGAGGTGCCCGTCACCGTGCCGCCCGACACCGGCGACGACGACGTCACGCGGCCCTGTCCGCCCGGGACGCGCTCGGGCACCGGCCGTGACTGCGGTCTGACCCGTGCCGGCGCCGGTTCGTGCACGCCCGGAGCGATGGTCACGATCGCTTGTTCGGCGGCCTGCGGCTCGGGCCGTTGCTCGGGCGACCCCTTCCTGCGTGTGTGCGCGCCCGATCGCGATCCGGCCTGCACGAGCCGACACGCGCTCGCGAGCAACGACGACTCGGGCTGCGTCGTCGGCGCGAGCTGCGGCCGTGGCGGCGACTGCTGTCCGCGGGTGCAGTTCGTCTGCCCGGAGGCGGGGGGCTACGTGGTGTTCTGGGGCCCGTACTCACCGGGCGCAGTCGCCAGTTGCGAGATCGCACCATGACGGGCCGGTTGCATTGAGCTCGAGCACGCGCCGCGCGATGGCGTCCATTTCCGTAGGCCCCGCGGACGAAGGCGCAGAGACGCGAACCGCCGGCGCGTTCCGACCCGTTCCGCGCACGGGCGTCATCTACGTCACGACCGAAGCCGAGCGCGCCGGCTACCGGCCGGACGACCCCGACTGGTGCAACCTCGGACAAGGGCAGCCCGAGACGGGCCCGCTCGAGGGCGCGCCCCCGCGCGTCGAGACCATGACCGTCGAGCCCTCCGACCAGGACTACGCGCCCGTCGGCGGTCTGCCCGAGCTGCGCGAAGCGGTGGCCGAGATGTACAACGCGTTGTACCGACGGGGACGTGGCAGCCGCTACGGCCCGGACAACGTCGCGATCTGCGGAGGGGGTCGCACGGCGCTGATGCGAGCGTGCGCGGCCATCGCGCCGGTCCATCTGGGTCATTTCCTGCCCGACTACACGGCGTACACGGAGCTGCTCGACGTCTTCCGCCGCTTCTTGCCGATCCCGATCCTGCTCGATCCGGAGCGCGGCTACGCGTTCGGCGTCGACGAGCTGCGGCGCGAGATCACCGGGCGGGGATTGGGGGCGGTGCTCGCGAGCAATCCGTGCAATCCGACGGGCCGCGTCGTGCGCGACGGGCTGCTCGAGGGCTGGGTGCGCGCCGCGCGGGAGCTGGACTGCGCGCTGCTCTTCGACGAGTTCTACTCGCACTACGTATGGGCCGGCGATGCGGGGCACGTCAGCGCGGCCGCGTACGTCGAGGACGTCGAGCGGGACCCCGTCGTCATCGTCGACGGCCTGACGAAGAACTGGCGCTATCCGGGCTGGCGCGTGAGCTGGACCCTGGCGCCGAGCCGCGTCATCGAGGCGATCGTCAGCGCAGGCAGTTTCCTCGACGGGGGTGGCAGCCGGCCGGTCCAGCGCGCCGCCGTGGCGCTGGTCGACGCGGATCACGTCCGCCGCGAATCGGCCGCGATTCGCCGCGTCTTCGGCGAGAAGCGGCGCCGGCTTCTCGAGGGGTTGCGTGCACTCGGCGTGCGCTTCGACCTGGAGCCCGAGGGGACGTTCTACGCATGGGGGCGCCTGGATGCCTTGCCCCCTTCGCTGCGTGCCGGCGACGAGTTCTTCCGCGCGGCTCTGCGCCACCGCGTCATCGTCGTTCCGGGCGAATTCTTCGACGTCGATCCGGGTCGGCGGCGCGGCGGCCGACCGTCGCGATTCCGTCAGTACGTCCGCTTTTCGTTCGGACCGCGCCTTCCGGTGCTCGAGACCGCGCTCGAGCGGCTCGGCGCGATGATCGCAGCGGCCTCGTGAGCCCACGCGCGCGCGAGCTCACTCGTCTTCGTCAATGTGGCGCGAGCGCGCGAGCTGATTGACGCGCTGGTAGGCGTGTCGCGCCAGCTCGTGCGATGCCGGGAGCATCCGCGTCACCTCCCGGTACACGGCGGCCGCGCGGTTGCGGTCCGACCGCTCGAGCCCTTCGGCCTGCGCGAGCATCTGTCGTGCACGCTGCTCGCACGTCTGCACGAGCGCGCGGGCGCGTGCGTTGCGCGGGTCGGCGCTCAGGGCTTGCTGCACGCTCTGGCATCCACGCACCGCGTCGTTGCGCGCGAGCGCCTGGTTGGCGCTCGCCAGATGAGCCTCGACGAGGCGTGGCTGCCACTGGCGCGCGAAGTGTCCGCCGCTGATGCGCTGGTCGGCCGCGATCGCCGTCGTCAGCTCGCGGGCGAGGGCCGCCGGATCGGCGATGCCGCGCTGGATGCGCTGGTGCATCGGTGCGAATGCGTCGATGCGGTCGGCCAGGGCCGTCAGCTCGCGCTGCGCCTCGTTGGGGGCGGACTCGGCCAGCTGCCGGGCGAGGCGCGACGCCGCCGGGAAGTTGGCGCTGCGGTAAAGCTGCAGGACGCGCTCGGTCTGCGCCGCGGCGCTCGCGCGGCTCGATGTCCCGCGCGAGGGCGGCTGGGAGGCAACCGCAGCGGCGGGTGGGGGCGTTCGGCTCCCGGGACGCGAGTCGCCTTGCCGGGGCGGAGGGGACGTCGTGGAGCCCCCTCCCGGAGTCTGGGCACGCGGCGCGGCCCGCGCCGTCTCGATGCCGCGCGCGAGCACGACGACCTCCTCGTGCTGTGAGTCCACGAGCCGGGCCTCGGCGAGCGCCTGCTCGGCGCGCGCGAGATCTCCCTGCTCCAACGCCGCATGGCCCCGCCGCGCGATCTCGCTCACTTGCTGCGAGCGCGCGGCCGACCGCAGTTCCTGGGCCTCGCGCGCGAAGGGGCTGTCGTCGGAGACGCGCTGGACGTGGCGCAGCGCGAGATCGGCCTGCCCGCGGGCCAGGGCGGCGCGGGCCTCGCCCAGAGCCCGCTCGTGCTCGCGTGCGGTTTGCAACGCAGCCATCTCACGGAGCGCCACCGGGTCGGACGGCGAGTGCGCGAGCACCCGCTCGTATGCGCGCTGCGCCTCGTCCCAGCGTCGGGCGGCGGCGGCCGCGCGCGCCTCGGCGAGCGCCGACTCGTGCGCGATGGGCATCGCCGTGGGCGACGACTCGCCTCCGCCCCGTAGCAGCAACGCCGTGACCGTCGCGCCGAGCAGCGCGACGAGCGCCATGCCGACGATCATCGCGACGAAGAGCCAGCCCCGGGGCACGACGACTCCCGAGGACGTCGTATCGGCCGGTCGCAGCGCGCCCGATACGCCGGACGTGGCAGGCGGCACGAGGCTCGTCGGAGACAGCCCGGCGGAGGCGACGTTCGGCGGCGGTGCGAGCGATCCGGGGCTGACCTGCTCGTCGGTCGTCGACGGTTCCCCGAGCGCAGGCGGCGCTACCCGGACGCCGGGCGCCTCGACGGCGGCTGCCGGCATGCGCACGACGAGACTGGTCTCGCCCACCTCGAGCACGTCTCCCTCGGCCAGCATCGCCTCGCGCATCCGGCGGCCATTGACGAGCACGCCATTGCCGCTGCCGAGGTCGTACATGCGCAGGGACACCCCGTCCCATTCGAGGCGCATGTGACGCCGGGAGACGGCGATGTCGGTCAGGATGATGTCGTTGTCGATGCTGCGACCCAGCGTGGTCTCCCCTTGCTGCAGTGCGAATGCGCGGCCGGCATCGCGCCCCCGCTCGACTTCGAGCGTGGGTCCCGGCGCCGCGCCCTCGAAGACGTGCGTCGGCTGTTCCGCGATGAAGTGCCTCGTGTCGATGCGGGTCTGCTCGCCCTCGATCGGATCCTCGAACTCGCCGAACGGATCGCCGCCCTCGTCCGGCGGCGGAGGGACGTCGGCCGGGCCCGACAGGTCCACCGCCGGCGGGAGGCCGACGTGGGGAGGCTCCGACGGACCCGGCGCCCCAGGGGGCCCGGCCAGGAGCATCGGGCTCGGCTGCGAGGCGGGCGCGGGCAGCGACTGCGACTCCGCGGGCATACCGAGTCCTCGCACCGTCGGACGTCGGGGCGGTGGGGGAGCCGGCGATACGGACGACAGACGCTCACCGAGGTTCGCGACGAACGGATCCTCTCCTCCCTCTCCGGTCGCAGGGGTGGGCCGGCGCGATGCCTCGGACATTGCCGGACGTCCGTAGTGTACGTCCCCCCACGCACACCCACAACGACGCGGTCCGATCGTCGCGCGCCACGGCGCGCCGTCGTCACTCGCGCGGTTCCTCGAGATCTTCGGCCAGGTACGAGAGAATGACCTCGTCGAGCGACCGATCGCTTACGAGGTCCGAGCCGAACACCGACGCGTTCGTGACGAGGCCGCCCGGAGCGGACGACAACGCCGCACGGGTCGTGTCGTACTGACCGTGCGACTTGCGCGCGCCGCCCGCGCCGACCCCGGGAGTGTCGCCGGAGGACGTAAGACGCGCGGCCGCCCGTTCCAGCTCATCCACGTCGACCGTCTCGACGTCCACCGTGATCGGCAACGAGAGCTCGCCCTCGCCGATCTGCTCGTCGAACTGGCCATCGCGCAACGCGATCACCATGGCCTTGTGCTGTTCCTGCATCAGGCGCCGCACCACCTCCGGCCAGTCCTCGGAGCCCAGATGTTCGGCGTACGAAGTTTTCTTGGTGGCGACGATGCGCCCGCCGTCGGCGAACAGGTGGGTGATGACGTGCGGGTGCTTCAGGCCCGAATCCTCGGTCTGGACATGAAAGATTCGGCCGCGGTGCCGGATGTTGTGGTTGTAACCGAGCAGTGGAGATGCAGCCTTGCGGACCGTCATGGACTCGACCGGTCTCCCGATGCCGAGCGTAGCACCGCTCGCGACGCGTCGGCCACGCGTCCTCGCGCAGATGCTCGCGTCCCGGTCACGCACGCGAGTAGACGCAACGTCGCGACTGGCCGCTGCGATCGACGGCAACGGCCAGCGCGGTGGCCGGTACGCGGCTGCCAATCGAGGCTCGAAAACGAAAGGGTTTCGAGGCCTCAGGAGCCCGCCGTTCACGGCACGAGGCGTGCTCGACGCCCTCGCCGCCATGCGCAAGTCCTCTCGTTCGTTCGTCATCGGCGCCGCGGTGGCCGCCTGCGGGCTCGCGTGGACGCCGTCTGCGACCGGCCATGCTCAGGTCCGGTGCGAGGCCCCGCGGGTGCTCATCAGCCTCGACAAGTCCTCGAGCATGCTCGGGCGGCTGCCGGGAGGCGGCACCAAGTGGGACGCCGCGCGAACCGCGCTGCGCGAGCTCGTCGAGGCGTACGCGGATCGCATCGACTTCGGGCTGCAGATCTTCCCGCACCCGAACGAGTGCGCGCCGGGCCGAATCACGCTGGACATCGGGCCGAACGACGCAGCCCGCATCGTCTCCGCGCTGGGCGCGCCACCGCCAGAGGCCGGCAACTGGACGCCCATGGCGCAGAGCCTCGACGCACTGCTTTCGTACGAGCGGCTGCGTCGCCCTGGACCGCCGGCGCACGTGATCCTCATCACGGATGGCTGGCAGTGGTGCTCGCCCTACGACCCGGCGACGCGGTTCCTACCGGTCGACGCGGTCGGCCGGCTGCGCGCGGCGGGGCTCACCGTGCACGTCGTGGGATTCGGCGCCTCCGTTGACCCGCTCACGCTCAATCGCGCCGCCGTCGCCGCGGGCACCGCGCGACCCGGCTGCAATCCGGCGCTGTCGGATCC
This sequence comes from Myxococcota bacterium, assembly GCA_025054695.1. Taxonomy (GTDB): domain Bacteria; phylum Myxococcota_A; class Polyangia; order Polyangiales; family JANWZI01; genus JANWZI01. The sequence continues at coordinate 25,058 of JANWZI010000042.1, forward strand.
GGCCGCCGAGGGCCACTGCTACGCCCAGGTGGACGATCTGTCCGAACTGCGCGCGGAGCTCGACGCCATCGCACGATCCATCGCCGACGAGACGTGCAACGGGGTCGACGACGACTGCGACGGCGTCGTGGACGATGGTTTCGACGCCGACGGAGACGGCCAGACGAGCTGTGGAGGCGACTGCGACGACACCCAGGCTGCCGTTCGCGTGGGCGCGACCGAGGCGTGCAACGGCGTCGACGACGACTGCGACGGCGTCGTGGACCCCGGATGCGAATGTCTCGACGGCCAGGTGCGCGCGTGCGGCTCGTCCATCGGGGCGTGCGTGCCGGGCGAGCAGCGCTGCGCGGGCGGCGCGTGGGGTGCATGCGAGGGCGGCGTCGCGCCGGCGAGCCGGGACGCGTGCGACGGGCGGGACGACGACTGTGATGGCGCCATCGACGAGGAGGCCGACGCCTGTGGCGCGGGCTCGATCTGCGTCGATGGAGCGTGCGTGCCGACGGACGTTCCGCCCGCAAGTACCGAGGTAGTCGGGCCGCAGCCCGAGGACGTTCCGCCCGCCGACGTCGAGCCTGAAGTCTACCGTCCGAACTACGGTCCGGGGTGCATCTGCCGGGCGGCCGGATACGGGACGCGGGGCGGCAACTCGCTCATCGCCATCGCGGGCCTAGGGCTGCTGCTGATCGCACTCTCCGCGCGGCACCGCTCGCGTCGATGAGGCCGCGCGGCGCCGGAGCCCGAGTCCGAGTCCGACTCAGAGCCCGAGTCCGAGTCCGAGACCGAGTCCGAGCCCGAGTCCGACTCCGAGACCGAGTCCGAGCCCGAGTCCGACTCCGAGCCCGAGTCCGACTCCGAGACCGAGTCCGAGCCCGGTCCGACCCAGAGCCCGAGTCCGAGAACCGAGGTCCAGGCGGCGCCTGAGTCCGAGGTCGGCTCCGTGCGGCGGTGAAAGCAGCATGAGGATCCTGAATCGCGCTTGACGTCGACCCGAGCGCCGTGCACGGGTGCCGTGTGCAGCTCGGCAATCTGCCGCCGCGCGTGCGGACGCCGCTTCCGGGCCGCGCAGCGCGTCGATTCGTCGATGCGTTGGCGCGTACGGAGTGCCCCGCGCTCACGACGCGACGCCGCCGCCGCGCGGAGCGCACGGGGGCCGCGCATGACCCCATCGTCTGGCGCGCCGCACGCGGGGCCAACGTCGTCGACGTCGACGGAAACGTGTACGTCGATCTGACGGCGGGATTCGGCGCGGCGGCCGTCGGTCACGCGCATCCGGCGGTGGTCGAGGCGGTGCAGCGCCAGGCGGGGCGATTGGTTCACGCGCTCGGTGACGTCCATCCGAGCGACGTCAAGGTGCGCTTGTTGCTGCGTCTGGCGCGACTGGCGCCATTTCCGGACGCACGCGTCATTCTCGGGCTGTCCGGGGCCGACGCGATGGAGGCGGCGCTCAAGACGGCCCACCTGGCCACCGGCCGGGCGGGTGTGCTCGCCTTCGTCGGCGGCTATCACGGTCTGTCCCATGGTCCACTCGCGCTTTGCGGTTATTCGGATCGGTTCCGGCAGCCGTTCGCCGCGGCGCTCCGCTCCGAGGTGCGCTTCGCGCCGTTCCCGCGCGCGGGGCGCGACGATGCAGAGCGGGCCCTGAGCGCGGTGCGCGATGCGTGGGGAGACGCATCCATCGGCGCGGTCGTCGTCGAGCCGATTCAGGGGCGCGGGGGCGTCGTGGTCCCCCCGCGGGGCTTTCTGGCGGGGCTCGCGCGCCTCGCGCGCGAACGGGGCGCGCTGCTCGTCTCCGACGAAGTGCTCACCGGGCTCGGTCGCACAGGAGCGCGCTGGCGCATGCAGGCCGAGGGCGTGGTGCCGGATCTGGTGTGTGTCGGCAAGGCGCTCGGTGGCGGCCTGCCGGTGAGCGCGACGCTGGGTCCGTCTTCGGTGATGGCGGCGTGGGGCGACCCGAGCGCCGAGGCCATCCACACGGGCACCTTCTTCGGACATCCGCTCGGTTGCGCCGCGGCGCTCGCTTCGCTCGAGGTCATCGCGGCCGAGCGGCTCGCGGAGCGCGCGGCGCGCGTCGGCTCCGCGTGGCTCGAGCGACTGCACGTGGCTCTCGCGGACGTGCCGTTCGTGCGCGAGGTGCGCGGCGCGGGGTTGCTCGTGGGAATCGAGCTCGACGACGGGGTGCGCACGCTGACCGTCGTGCGGCGCTTGCTCGAACGGGGCTATCTGACGCTCGCGGCCGGAATGCGGGCCGAGGTGTTGCAACTCTGCCCGCCTCTCGACATCGACGAGGCGCTGCTCGACGGGTTCGTCGAGGTGCTGCGGGAGGTTCTGCTCGCGTGACCGGACGGGTCGCACCGACCACGGCGAGGAGGGCTCACGGCACGCGCGACGCGCACGACGACCCGCCGGGCCGGGCCGCGCTCCGAGCGCGAATCGTCGCGCTGGTCCGTCGAGGCGAGACGGGCGAGGTCGATGCCGTCGCGCGCGACGCGCTGCTCGCGGACCTGCACCGCTGGCAGGTCGAGCACGTTCCGCCGTTTGGGCGTCTGGCGCGGGCGCGTGGAAGTCCCGACGCGCGCTCGATGCCGGCCCTGCCGACCGACGTGTTTCGATTCGCACGCGTTGCGGCGCACGGTCCTGCTCTTGACGCGCGCGTCTTTCGGACCAGCGGAACGACGAGCGGGCGGCGAGGCGAGCATCCGATTCGCGACGTGGAGCTGCTCGCTCTCGCCGTCTGCGCCAGCGCGAAGCGCTGTTTCTTCGCAGACGACGTGCGCCCGCGCGTCCTCGTCGTGGGGCCGTCGGAGACGCAGGCCCCCGATTCGTCGCTCGCGTTCATGAACGCGCGCCTGGCCGAGCGCTTCGGCGAGGCGGGGCGTCCTGCGGTGTGCTGGAGCGCCGACGGGCCGGACGTGCGTGCGCTGTGCGTGCAGCTGGAACGCGCCGAGCGCGATGGCGTCCCCGTCGCTCTGCTCGGCACGACACTCGGCCTCGATGTCGCCGAGCGCGCGCTGCCCCGACGGTTTCGATTGCACCCCGCCAGTCGCGTGATGCAAACGGGCGGCAGCAAGGGACGTCGCCGCGCGGTCCGACCGATGACGCTTGCGCGCCGCCTGGCCCAACGCCTCGGGCTGGGAGTCGACCGCGTCGTCTCCGAATACGGAATGACCGAGCTGTCGAGCCCGCTGTGGGAGCCCAACGTGCGCGAGCCGCGTGCACCGCGGCGATTCGAAGCGCCGCCGTGGGTTCGCGTTAGCGTCGTCGATCCGGTCCGCGCGGAGCCCCTTCCGGAGGGCCGCTGGGGTCTGGTGCGCCTGGACGACGCAGCCAACCTCGACTCGTGCGCTGCGATCCTCACCGCGGACGTGGGCCGGCTCATCGCCGGTACGCTCGAGCTGCGCGGCCGGGCGCCGGGGGCCGTGGCGCGAGGCTGCTCGCTCGCCGTCGACGAGCGCATCGAAGCACGACGCGCGAGCTTCGACGCCTAGAGCCCGCATTCGCAGCAGCGCTTCCGCGGCTCGAGATGCGGCTTGGTTGGCAACGGCCTCCCACGGCCGCGGTCAGGTCGTTCGATCGATCGCGGACTCGGGCTCGGGCTAGGGCTCGGACTCGGAATCGGACTCGGACTCGGGCTCGGGCTCGGACCCGGACTCGGAATCGGGCTCGAACTCGGGCTCGGACTCGATCGGGCTCGCACGCCGATCCGTGAGCGCTGCGCGTTTCGCGCGGGAGGTGCGTCACACGAAATGAATGGTGATTCAGTCGGAGGTTGACGGCGGGCGTACGGTCCGTACCCTGCCGGCCGGGCCTCGATGTACGAGCAGCCGTTTCCCGTCTTGGGCACGCGCGTCGACCCGCGGTCCGATGCGTTCCGTCGCAACCGCGAGCAGTGGCTCGAGCGGATCGACGAGTTGCGCGCGCGCTGGGCACGCGCCGCGGCGGGCGGAGGCGAGAAGTACAACGCGCGGCATCGCGAGCGCGGCCGGCTGTTGCCGCGCGAGCGCATCGAACGGCTGCTCGACCGTGACGGCTGGTTCCTCGAGATCGGGGCCCTGGCCGGCATGGACGTGCCGGGGGAGACGCCCGGCACCGCCGTCGTCGGCGGGGTCGGGCTCGTCTCCGGCGTCGAATGCGTCATCAACGCGAGCGAGGCGACGGTCAAGGGGGGCGCGATCACCCCCATCACGATGCTCCGCAGCGGCCGGCTCGCGCAGATCGCAGACCAGAACCGCCTTCCCTACATCCAGCTCATCGAATCGGCCGGCGCGGACCTACCCAATCAGAGCAAGATCTTCGTTCCCGGCGGCGCGGGATTTCGCAATCTGACGCGCAAGAGCGAGGCGCGCATTCCCACGATTTGCCTCGTCTTCGGCCCGTCGACCGCCGGGGGCGCGTACCTGCCCGGCATGAGCGACTACGTCGTGATGGTGCGCGAACAGGCGCAGGTCTACCTGGCCGGCCCGCCGCTCGTGAGGATGGCGACGGGAGAAGTCGCCGATCACGAGGAGCTGGGCGGAGCCCAGATGCACTCCACCGTCTCGGGTGTTAGCGACTACCTCGCGCGGGACGAGATGGACGCCATCCGTCTGGGACGCCAAATCGTCGCGCAGCTCGACTGGCGCAAGGCGTCGGCGCCGCGTCCGCGCTCCGTCGAGCCCCCGCGCCACGACCCCGAGGAGCTCCTCGGACTGGTGAGCGTCGACGTCCGGGTGCCGTACGACCCGAGGGAAGTCATCGCGCGCCTCGTCGACGGATCGCGCTTCGCAGAGTTCAAAGCGGGCTACGGCACGACGCTCGTCTGTGGCTGGGCGCACGTGCACGGCTTCCCCGTGGGCATCCTGGCCAACCATGGCGTGCTGTTCACGGAGAGCGCGAACAAGGGTGCCCAGTTCATCGCGCTGTGCAATCAGCGGGACGTCCCCCTCGTCTTCTTGCAAAATATCACCGGCTTCATGGTCGGGCGCAAGGTCGAGCAGGAGGGAATCATTAAGGCGGGGGCCAAGCTCATCAACGCGGTCAGCAACAGCACCGTGCCGGCCATCACGATTATGACGGGGGCGAGCTACGGGGCGGGCAACTATGCGATGTGCGGCCGCGCCTATGAACCGCGGTTTTTGTTCAGCTGGCCGAATCACCGCATCGCGGTCATGGGCGGCAAGCAGCTCGCCGGCGTGCTCGAGATCATCCAGCGCGAGGCGGCGGCGAAGAAAGGCGAGTCGGTCGACGAGCAGCGGCTGGAGGGCATGAAGCAGATGCTCGAGGCGACGATCGAACAAGAGTCCACCGCGTGGTTCGCCACCGCGCGCCTGTGGGACGACGGGGTGATCGACCCGCGTCAGACGCGCGACGTGCTGGGCATCTGTCTGTCGGCCGCGTACACGGCCCCCGTGCGCGGCACCACGTCGTGGGGCGTCTACCGGCACTGAGGCCCGGATGCAGGCCCCGACGCACAAACCTATCCGCCGGCTGCTCGTCGCCAATCGCGGCGAGATCGCCCGGCGAATCTTCCGCACGTGCCGTGCGATGGGCATCGAAACGGTCGCCGTCTATTCGGACGCCGACGCCGATGCGCTGCACGTGCGCGAGGCCGATGTGGCCGTCCGCATCGGACCGGCACCTGCGACCGAGAGCTATCTCGACGTCGGCCGCCTGATCGACGCAGCGCGGCGCACCGGAGCCGACGCGCTGCATCCGGGCTATGGCTTTCTTTCCGAGCGCGCCGAGCTGGCCGCGGCGTGCGGCGAGGCGGGGATCGTGTTCGTCGGCCCCGGCGCGGAGGCCATCGCGCGGATGGGTAGCAAGCGCGAGGCACGCCGACTGGCCGAGCAGATCGGGGTGCCCGTCGTGCCGGGCTACGACGGGGAGGCGCAAGACATCGAGACGCTGCTCGCGGAGGGCGAACGCATCGGGGTGCCGCTCCTGGTGAAGGCTTCGGCCGGCGGAGGCGGCAAGGGCATGCGGCTCGTGCAGGATCTCGACATGCTGCGCGAGGCGCTCGAGGGCGCGCGCCGCGAGGCCGAAGCCGCGTTCGGGGACGGGACGTTGCTGCTCGAGCGCTACGTGCAGAGACCACGGCACGTGGAAGTGCAGATTTTGGGCGATCGCTGGGGCCACATCGTGCATCTGCACGAGCGCGAGTGCACCATCCAGCGGCGCCATCAGAAGATCGTCGAGGAAAGCCCATCGACTGCGCTCGACGACGCCCTTCGCGCCCGCATGACGGCCGCCGCCGTCGCCCTGGCGCGCGCGATCGATTATCAAAACGCCGGCACGGTCGAGTTCGTCGTCGACGCCGATCGGCACTTCTATTTCCTGGAAGTCAACACGCGCCTACAGGTCGAGCATCCTGTGACCGAAATGCGCACGGGCCTCGACCTGGTGCGCGAGCAGATCCGCATCGCGCAGGGCGAGCCGCTGGGCTATGGGCAGCCGGACGTCCGCCCGCAGGGACACGCGATCGAGGTGCGGCTGTACGCCGAGGATCCCGCGTCGGGGTTTCTGCCCCAAAGCGGGCGGCTTGCCGTCTTCGACGTGCCGGAGGGCCCGGGGGTGCGCGTCGACGCCGGCGTCGGCCCGGGCTCCGACGTGCCCATTCACTACGATCCATTGCTCGCCAAGGTCATCGCCCATGCCTCTAGCCGCGACGAAGCCCTCGCGCGGCTGATTCGCGCGCTGCGCGGCGCGCACGTCGCCGGAATCCGAACCAATCTCGACCTGCTCGTCCGCGTCCTCGATCATCCGGCGCACCGCGCGGGCGACCTGGACACGCACTTTCTCCAGACGCATTTCCGCGACGCACTCGGCTCATCGCCCGACCCTTCGGATGTCTGGCTGGCGGCGGGCGCGGCCGTCGCGCACCGATGGTGGCGCGCCCACGCTCACGGGCCGCTGCCGTCGCTGGCCCGCGGCTTCCGGCTCCACCGCTGGATACCGGAGCAGGCGAGCTACGAGCTCGACGGGCGTCGGCTCGAGGTGCGCTATGCCCATCGGGGAGAGCGCCGCTTCGACGTCGAGGTCGATGCGATGCGCGGCTCCCTCAAGGTCGCGGCCGTCTCCGAGCGCGAGATCGAAATCGAGCACGAGGGGATCCGCCGGCTCTGGCGCATCGTGCTCGACGGTGCGTCGCTGCATCTGCACACCTATGGCGTTTCGATCTCCCTGCGGGAGCTCGAACCATTCGCCGGAGCTGCGGACGAGCGACCGGCCGGCGCCGCCCTTGCACCGATGCACGGCCGCGTGCGGCTCGTCTGCGTCCGCGAAGGCGAGTCGGTGCAGGCGGGCGACGTGCTCGTCGTGCTCGAGGCGATGAAGATGGAGCACGCCGTGCGAGCCGAACGAGCGGGACGTGTCGAGCGCGTTCTCGTCGCCGAGGGCGATCAGGTCGCCGACGGCGCGCTCCTCGTCGTGGTCGGCACTGAGGTACCAGCCGACTGAGCGCGACGGTCGGTTCGCAAGATCCCGGCTCGGTCTCTGGCACGGACTCGGCCTCGGACTCCGACTCCGACTCCGACTCGGACTCGGGCTCGGGCTCGGGCTCGGACTCGGACTCGGACTCGGACTCGGAGTCGGGATCGGGCTCGGTGACCGCGCCCGCTCGCGTATCGCCGCGGCGCGGCGCCCCCGGGGGGGGGGCGCCCCCCCACCCCACAAAAAACCGCGGCCCCCACCACGCCCGGCACGGTGGTTTGGGTGGTTGGGG
>JANWZI010000043.1 GCA_025054695.1 Myxococcota bacterium
CTCCGATGCGGGCCGCATCGACGGCGCGGTCGATGCCTCGGATGGGCGGGACGGCGCGCGACCGGACGCGATGATGATGCGGGACGGCGCGGGCGAGCCCGACCGGTGTGTGCCTCCGTCGTGTCCGCCGCCACCGGACGGCTGTCGCTACGAGGGAGCGACGGAGTGCACGTGCGGCACGCTCGTTTGCGAGAGGTGCACGCCGGAAAGCTGTCCGGAAGGGGAGTACTGCCACGACCCGGAGATCGGGGCATGCGGCAGCAGCGATCGAGTTCGGTGCGAGATGCGTCCGGACGCCTGTGCGCTGGTCTACGATCCCGTCTGCGGCTGCGACGGGGTGACGTACAGCAATGCCTGCACCGCGGCTTCCGCGGGCGTGAACGTCGACTACGAGGGCGAGTGCACCGATGCGCCGCCGATGCCCGAGGACGAGTGCCTTGCGGACGGTGACTGCGCGACGGGCAACTGCCAACTGTGCCGCACGACGAGGGGGCTACGTCGGGTCTGCCTCCCACCGGGCGCGGTCTGCTGACGCGCTTGGGGGCGCGGCCTCGGCTTCAAGCTCGGCTTCGGTCTCGGCCTCGAACTTGTCCTCCGATTCGGCCTCGGACTCTGTTCCGGACTCGGCCTCGGAGTCCGGCTCCGACTCGGGCTCCGGCTCGGACTCGGGCTCGAGCTCGGGCGCGAGCACGGCCGCGGCGCAGTCACCCCCCGAGCCACAGACGGCACAGCACGTAGCCGGCACCGAGGAGGAGCCAGACCTTGGGGCCGGTGCGCCGCCCCGTCTGCCAAGCCACGAGCGGGGTGAGCGCAGGAAGCAGCAGCGCGGCGAGGCGCACGAGCCATGCAAAGCGAGTGGCGCGCAGCACCGCGAGCAGCAGCGAGAAGTGCACCACGAGCCAGCCGGCCAGCAGCGCGATGCACAGCAGCAGCGCCCCGAGGCGTTCGGTCACTCGAGCGGATCGACCCGCACGCCGCTCATCGTCGTGCGGCCCTCGAAGACGGCGCCCTTGTCGATGAACAGTTGCGGCGAAGCGATGTCGGCGAGCACGCGCGCGCCGGCGTGGATCTCGACCAGCTCGCGCGCGAGCACGTGTCCGCGCAGCTCCCCGCCGAGCACGATGAGCGTTCCGACCTCGACGCGAGCGTCGACGTCCGCTCCGTCGCCCAGGATCAGCGTGCCCGTCGAGAACACTTCGCCGCGGAAGCGGCCGTCGATGCGCACGCGTCCGTCGAACGCGAGCTTGCCCTCGTACTCCGTGCCCCGTCCGAGAAGCGCCTGGATCTCGGTGACGGCGCCGGTCGGCGCGCGGCCCTCGCTCACGATTCCTCCACCTGCAGCAGCCGCGGCGCGCCCACCACGTCGTGCAGCGTGCGCGTCTCGCGCAGTGCGTCGCGCACCTGCCGCTCGCGCACCGGGTGCGTCAGCAAGCAGACGTGCGACGGAGCGCCCGCCGCCCCCGCGCGCTGCACCAGCTGCTCGATGGCGACGTCGAAGGCCCCGAGCACCGTCGCGATGCGACCGAGCACGGTGGTCCTGTCCTTCACGTCGAAACGCAGATAGTAGCGGGCGACCGTCTCGCCGGGATCGCACACGCGCGAGAGGCGCCGCTCGGTCGCGGGGATCGCACCGGAGGGGACGCGGCCGACCGCTCCGACGAGCAGGTTGCGCGCGACGTCGACGAGATCGGAGACGACGCTCGTCGCCGTGGGCAGCGCCCCGGCGCCCAGGCCCGACAGCAGGCACGGCCCCAGCATCGCGCCCTCGAGCAGCACGGCGTTGAACGCGCCGTGCACCCCGGCGAGCGGGCTGCGCACGGGAACGAGCGCGGGGCGCACGCGCAGGTCGAGCGCATCGTCCGGCAGCAGGCGCGCGATCGCGAGTGGTTTGACCATAAGGCCGAAACGCCCGGCCATCTCGACGTCGATGGCGCCGACGGTCTCGATGCCGTCGGTGGGAATCTGAGACGGCGTGAGCCGCGCGCCGAAGGCGAGCGTGGCCAGCAGCGTCAGCTTATGGCAGGCGTCCATGCCGCTGACGTCGAGCGTCGGATCGGCCTCCGCGTAGCCCAGCCTCTGGGCCTCGGCGAGCGCCTGCTCGTAGTCGAGCCCGTCGTGCGTCATGCGCGAGAGCACGTAGTTGCTCGTGCCGTTGACGATGCCGCGCAGCGCCACCACGCGGTCGGAGGCAAGCGCCTCGCGCAGCACGCGAACGATCGGGATGCCGCCGGCCACCGCAGCCTCGAAGTACAGATCGACGCGCGCACGTTCGGCCGCTTCCACGAGATCCGGTGTCTCGGCGAGCAGCGCCTTGTTGGCGGTCACGACGTGCTTGCCGCGCGCGATGGCCTCCCGCAGGTACTGGCCGGCTGGCTCGAGCCCACCGATGACTTCGACGACCACGTCCACTTCGGGGTCGGACAGCGCGCGTTGCGGATCGAAGTGCAACCGGTCGAGCGGCACGACGTCGGCGCGGGGTTTGTCGGGTCGCGCCGCGACGACGTGACGGATCTCGAGCTCGGCGCCGAGCCGGTGCGCGATGAGCGAGGCGTTGTCGCGCAGCAGACGCAGCACGCCCTCGCCGACGACGCCGCAGCCGAGCATCGCGACCCGCACCGTTCTGCGTTCGAGACGGCCCGTCACGAATCTCCACCTACGGCTGCGCGTTGGAGCGCAGGCCGCTGGATATCACGGCCGGTGGTCGAGTCGACAGCGACCACGGCGCGCGTCCGACGGCATCACGGCGCCGGGCCGAGGGCTCGGACGATCGCGCGCGCGACACGGATGCCGTCGAGCGCCGCGCTCATGATGCCACCGGCCCACCCGGCGCCCTCTCCGCACGGATAAAGACCCGCGAGTCCCGGACACTGCAGGCTCGTCGGATCGCGTGGCACCCGAACCGGCGAGCTCGTGCGCGACTCGACGGCGAGCACGACCGCCTCGGCCGTCAGAAAACCGGGCATCGTGCGCTCGAATCGCCGGACGGCTTCGCGCAGCCGCTCGGAGAGCCGCAGCCCGCCGGCGTCGAGCACCTCGCAGACGTCGGTTGCCCGCAGCCCGGGCCGGTAGCTCGAAGCGGGCACGGTGCTCGAGGCCCGTCCGGCCACCAGGTCCGTCAACCGGCTCGCCGGGGCGCGCAACGCACCGCCGCCGGCCTCGAAGGCCGCGCGCTCCAATCGCCGCTGCAGCTCCACGCCGGCCAGAGGGCCTCTGTAGCCGGCGCGGGCGAGATCCTCGGGCTCGATGGCGACGACGAGCCCCGCATTGGCGTAGGGCGAGTCGCGTCGCGACAGGCTCATGCCGTTGAGCACCACGCCGTCGGGCTCGGTCGCCGCCGGAATCACGAATCCTCCCGGGCACATGCAGAACGAGTACACGCCGCGCCCCTCGACCGTCGCCGTCAACGCGTACGATGCGGCGGGCAGCGCGCGATGACCGGCGTGCCGACCCCAGCGGAGCCGATCGATGAGCGGTTGGGGGTGCTCGACGCGCACGCCGATGGCGAAGCCCTTCGGCTCGAGGGGCGCGCCGTGCTCGCGCAGCAGCTCGAAGACGTCGCGTGCCGAGTGTCCGGTCGCGAGCACCACCGCGACCCCCTCGACCGTCTCGCCGCCCGCGAGGCGAACCCCCAGCACGCGTCGCTCGGCCGCCGAGCCGCCCGAGGTGACGAGGCCGACGACGCGAGCGCCGAACCGGAACTGCACGCCGTGCGCTTGCAGCCGTTCGCGCAGGGCCGTGACGACGCGGGGCAGTTTGTTGGAGCCGACGTGCGGCCGCGCTTCGACGAGCACCGATCGCGGCGCGCCGTGCAACGCGAGCGTCTCGAGCACGTCGCGCACCGGCCCGCGCTTGTCGGCGCGCGTGTACAGCTTGCCGTCGCTGTAGGTGCCGGCGCCTCCCTCGCCGAAGCAGTAGTTGCTCTCCGGGTCGACGTAACCTCGCCGGTGCAGCGCCGCCAGATCGTGCCGGCGCGGCTGGACGGGCTTGCCGCGGTCGAGGACCACGCTCGCACGGCCCGCGCGCGCGAGCTCGTAGGCGCAGAATAGCCCCGCGGGGCCGTCGCCGACGACGATCACGGGCGGGCCGCACACGTCGCGCGGGAGCGGCTCGCCGAGGCGCTCGGGTTCCGGGCCGAGCGCGACGCGGAGCCGAAAGACCACGCGGCCGGCGCGCGCGTCGATCGCGCGATGCACGAGGTGGAAGGCCGGTGGGTCGTCGGCGGGACGGCCCGTCGCACGTGCCACGCGGGCGGCGAGCGCACCGGGCTCGGCCATCTCGTCGGGGCCGAGGACCAGCTCGATGTCCGCGTGAGGCGCGATCACGTCGCGGCCGCCCGGCGCGTCTCGGCGGCCCGTCGGATGCGTTGACAGCGGCGCAGCCGCTCCGTAGCGTCCCGTTGCATGTCGGTGCGCAAGGCGTTGATCGAGCGGGGCATGAAAGTACTTCAGGATCCGCGCGTCGCCCGCATGATGCAGGACCCGCGCGTCATGAAGGCGATGATGCGGGCGCTCGAGCTACGCGCCAAGCTGCAGGCGCAGTACGAGCAGCAGGTCGCGCGCGTGGCGCGGACGATGAACCTGGCGACGCAAAAGGAGCTGCAGGAGCTGCGCCGCTCGCTTCGCAAGCTCGAGCGCGCGCTCGACGAGGCACGCACCGAGCGCACCACCGGCGGAGCCGCGGAGCGCTGACCGCGCGGCTCCGAACGGACCCAGGGACGAGCCGAGGGCGCGTTCAGCGTCCGGCGCGCAGTTGCTCGATGCGGCGCTCGACCCATGCGCGTTCGGACGCGCCCGGCCGCACGCGCAGGTACTCGCGGTAGTAGTCGATCGCGTCCGACCGTCGACCGAGCCGTTCGCTGACGAGCGCGAGGTTGTAGTACAGCTCCGGCAGCGGCGCGAAGCGAAGCGCCGCGAGGAACGCCTCCAGGGCCGCCTCGTAGTGCCGGCGCTGATAGAGGACGATGCCGCGCTGGAAGAACGCGCGCGCCTCGGCGGTCAGCGCGTCCTGCGACGGCGGCGGAGCGTGCAGTTGCTCGCGCTGCCGCGCCTCGATCTCGCGCAGCGCGGCGATGCGCCGCTCGATGTCCGCGCGCTCGGCCTCGGTCGGTTGACCGTGCGTCAGGTACGCGCGAAACCAGTACGCGGCGCGCTCGGCGTCGGCCATGCGCTCGTAGATGCGCGCGATGTTGTAGGCGAGCGCGGGATTGCGCCAGTTGTGCTGCGCCTCGAGCATCAGGCGCAGCGCCTCGTCGAGGCGGCCGGCCTCGTAGGCCTGCACGCCCTGCGCGAACAGTTCCCGCATGCGCGCGATGCGTTCCTCGCGCGTGCGCGGCGCGGCGGGTCGCGCGGTCGGCGCGCTGGAGGCGGACTGAGGAGCCTGGGCGCGCGCGTGCGGTGCAAGCAGACAACCCATCGCGAGCAGCAGCGCACCGAGTCGCGGATGGACGCACGCGCGGAGCCGATCGAGGCGCCCTCGCACGGCGGATGGGACGCGCGGCGCGCGTAATCGATTCACTGTCCGTTCCACCACGGCAGCGTGCCCAGGCCGAGCGCCAGCAGGGCCCACATCAGCAGGAAGGGTGCGAATACGCCGGCGATGGCGATCGCGGCGGCGGCCGTCACGATGGCGTAATCGAGCGGACCGGGACGTCGGCCCGTGTCGGCCGCGTATCGCTCGATGAGGCGGAGGTTGCGCCGGTTGCTGTGGAAGAAGACGTCGAAGACGTCCCCCACGACGGGCAGCGCGCCGACGAGCGCGTCGAGCGCGATGTGGAGCAGCATGCGCGCGAGAATGACGGGAGGGACGCGGCGTCGGACGGCGTGGACCAGAAGCAGCAGCGCCCCGGCTCCGCCGATCGCGTCACCGGCGCCGGGGAGAATGAGCCCGACGATGGGATCGAGACCCACGCGGATGCCGGTGCCGGGAATCCGCAGGCCGTCGTCGAGCCAGCGCACCAGCCGCTCGACCCCTGGCGTCGCGACGACCCGAACGGCCTCGCGCAGGGGCGCGGGCGCGTCGGGCCACGCGGCATCGACGGCACGGGCCGTCACCGTGTGCGCGAGTCGTCCGGCTCCCTGCGAGGCGCGCGCGGTCAGCGGGCGAGCAACCACGTGCGTATCGTAGCCCACACGGTGGCCGGGGCACGGCGACCGAGCACGAGATCGACGTGGCCGTGTGGGAAGACGCGGTAGGCTTTGTCGCTCGAGCGGCTGCGATCGTGGGCGGGACGCACCGACGGTGGCGGCGCGAGCCGATCGAGCGAGCCCGCGATCACGAGCAGCGGGACGTCGAGCGCCTCGAAGGCGCGGGCATGGCCGGCTGAAGCCTCGGAGCCGAGCGCGGCCTGTTGGCCGTAGCGAAGGATGTCGTAGGCGACGGCGAGGCTCGTGCGATCGAAGGCGCGCGCCAGGTAGTGCTCGAGCACCTCGGGCTCGACGCTTCCCGGCGCCCAGGCGCGGATGGGCATGGGCACGAGCGGGCTGTCCCACAAGCGCCGCTGCCGCCGCAGGAGCCGACCGACGTGACGCAAGGGCAGAGGCAGCCGGCCGTCGCCGAGGGAGCTGTGGCGCAGCGCGCCGAGCAACGTTCGCAGCAGCACGAGCGTGCGCGACCCGAGCCCGAAACGATAGGGCGAGCCGAGCGAGACGATGCCGCGGACGCGGTCGCGCAGCGGACCTGCGGCCGCGCCGTAGGCGATGAGCCCCCCCATCGAATGGCCGACGAGGAAGATGCGCTCTTGCCCGGCGAGCGCGAGGGCGGCGTGGGCCAGCGCGGGTACGTCCTCGAGGATGTATTCGTCCATGACGCGGGGGCGGCGCGCGCCGAGCCGTCGCGAGCGGCCGTGACCGCGTAGATCGGCGACGAAGACGTCGAAGCCGCACGCGGCCAGATGCGCCGAGAACGAGCGGCGGTCGGTGTGCCACGTGTAGCGGTTCTGCCCGAAACCGTGGACGAGCAGCACCGCCGGGGCCTGGGCGCCCGGTTGCGGCAGGCGCTTGCGGATCATCGCGAGCGGTTGCGGGCCGTCGACCCGGACCACTTGCTTGAGCAGCTCGACCCGTCGGTCCGCGTCGATCGTCTGCTCGACCTGCTCGCTGCGCAGGATCACGCGGGCTCTACTTGCAACGATAGCGCGGCGCGATTCGTGCGGCAGCCCGACGGGCGAGACTTCCATGCTAGATGGCGGCCGCGATGCCGTGGCTGTTCGAACGCTGGCCGGCGCTGCGCGCCCTGCCCTACCGTTCCCTGGTCGCGGCGCCGACGCCGGTGGAGCGGCTCGCGGCCGTCAGCCGCTCGTCGGGCGCCGAGCTGTGGTGCAAGCGCGACGACCTGACTCACCCGCGCTACGGCGGCAACAAGGTCCGCAAGCTCGAGTGGCTCCTCGCCGACGCGCGCGCGTGTGGGGCCGGCGCCATCGTGACGACCGGAGCGTGGGGCAGCCACCACGTGCTCGCCACGGCCGTGCACGGCGCCGAGGCGGGCTTCGAGGTCCACGCCGTGCTCGTGCCCCAGCCGCTCGACGAGCACGTCGAGGCCCAGCTTCGGGCCGACCTGCGCGCCGGGGCGCGGCTGTTGCCGGTGCCCGCCTGGGCCCTGGTGCCGGCGGCGATGCGGCTCGTCGCGGCGCGGTTACGCATCGCGGGGGTCAGGCCGTACCTGCTCGGCCCCGGTGGTAGCTCCCCCGTCGGCTGCATCGGCTACGTCGAGGCGGGGCTCGAATTGGCCGAGCAGATCGCGGCGCGCGCGCTGCCGGAGCCGGCGACGATCACGGTCGCGCTGGGCAGCGGGGCGACCGCCGTGGGACTGGCGCTGGGGCTGGCGGCGGCGGGGCTGACGGTTCCGGTGCGCGCGGTGCGCGTCACCAGCCGTCTGGTCGTTTCCCGACGGCTGCTCGTGCGGCTGGCGCGGCGAACGGTCGAGGTCCTGCGCCGAGCGGACGACCGGTTTCCGGACGTGGCGCGGGTGGCGATGCGGCGCCTGCAGGTCGATCACCGGCAGTTCGCGCCTGGCTACGGGCGGTCGACCGAGGCGAGCCGCGAGGCGATGCGCGTGGCGCGCGACGACGGGCTCGTGCTCGACCCCACGTACACCTCCAAGGCCTTCGCCTCGCTGCTCGCGCTGGTGCGCGGTGGAGCGCGCGGGCCGCATCTGTTCTGGCACACCCTTTCTTCGGCGCCGATGGAGCCGCTGCTCGAGGGCGCGCCACCTCTGCCCGCGTGGGCGCGCAGGGTAAGAGGCGAGGACTGAAGGCGCAGTTCGGGATGGCTCGATCGGGTCGCGCACCGTACCTAGCGCGGGCTCGGATTCGAAGCCCGACGCCGCGTCGGAGGCGGACCCGAATTCGAATCGACGGCTGGGCCCTACCGTACGTGCGAAGGGCTCGTCCCGGTGCTCCAGCGAGCCGAATCATCCGCAGCTCGCTCAGGAACGACTACGTACCGGCCTCGAGCTTGCGAAGGACGGAAGCGAGGGTGGCCTTGTCCATTCGGCGCTCTGCGATGGCGATCATCGCGTCATGAAGCTCACCCAAGTCATCTCGGATGATGACGTCGTTGAGATCGAGGAACACGAGCGCGGCAAGAAGTCCAGTACGTTTGTTGCCGTCGATGAATGGCTGGTTTTGTGCGATGTGGAACGCGTACGCTGCTGCCATTTCGAATAAGTCGGCGTGGAGGTACTCGCCGGCGAAGGTCGCCGGCGCTTGTGCAACCGCGGATTCGAGGAGCTCGATCGCACGAACCGCCGAACTGCCGCCGTAGCGACGAGACTGCTCCCGATGGAGGATCAGTACGTCTTCGACCGTGAGGAACTTCGGCTCCCTCAACGGGCGAGCTTGCGCAGGGTCGCGTCGTGAGCGTCCATGACCCTGCGCGCGGAGTTTGCCAGCCGCTCGCGGCTACCTTGGGCGATGGGCTCGATGACGAGACGGCGACCGTCGGTCGTGATCGCGAGCTCCGTGTCGCGGTCGATGGCGAGGCGCTCGAGGAAGGCCTCGTCGATGACGATACCCCAACCGTTGCCGAGGGCAGAGAGCTTGGTTCGCGCGGGCATCATCGCATGTTTACTATAGTAAACGCGCGACGGCCCAGCAGCGAGGTTCCTCGCTTGCGGCTATGACGTCGGGCTGTGCCTCCGCGCGAGTGGGGCCGCGAACCACCTCAACGCGAGGCACTCGTCGTCGAGACACGTGAGGCGTTGGTGCGTGGCCGTGGCGCACGGAGCGCGTCGCGTTCTCGGATGGACGGCGGTTTCGTGAATGATTTGAGCGGCTACAGGGGGTCTGGCGCTTGCTTTGACCCCCGTTTGGAACCGTGTCGCGGGCAGTCGCGGCGCTCGTGGGTATCTGTTCGGCGGCCCTCACGGCCTGCCGGCCGGGCGTGATGCTCGACGTGGGCGGCGCGCCGGGCGACGGCATGGACCGCGACGGCCCCGGTGTGCGACTCGTCGACGGCGGAGCGAGCGTACCGCCGCCCGACGTTCCGCCCGAACGGCCCGGGCCCGGCGGCGGTGAGGACGGGGTCCCGCCGCCAGCCCCTCCGCCCGGAACGCCGGACGGTGGCGCGGGACGCGATGCGGGCGGTGGCCGCGATGGCGGTGCCGGTCGCGACGCGGGCGGCAGCCCGCCGCCGAGCTACCCGCCCGGTACGGACATGTGCGGGGATCTACGCGGCCCCGCGCGCGTCTACCACGGCACGCGCGAGCCGACGTATCTGTCGCTTTCGCCTGGCCAGATCCTCGCGATCGGCATGCTGGACCTCGGCGGTGGCCTGTGCTCGGGCGCGCTCATCGCCCCGCGGTGGGTGCTGACCGCGGCGCACTGTCGCTCGAGCTCCGTCGTCTTCCGCATGGGGGCCGATCCGGCGCGGCCCGATCGCTCGGTGCGCGGGCGGCGGTTCCTGTCGCATTCGAGCATGGACATCGCCGTCGTCGAGCTCGAGCGGGACGCGACCGAAGTGGTCCCCGAGGTGGTGCCCATCCCGATCCTGACCGAGGCGCTCGACGAGAGCTGGCGGGGGCGCGATACCGAGGCCGCGGGCTACGGTCGTACCGAGCGAGGCTCGGTCGGCACGCGCTACTTCTCGCGTCTGCCCATCGCGGGGCTGACCGGCGACAGCATCCACATCGACGGGCGCGGGCGCGGCGGGGTGTGCAACGGCGATTCGGGGGGCCCGCTCATGGCCCTCGGCTCGGACGGCAGCGTGCGCGTCATCGGCGTCGTCTCGGGCGGCGACGGCACGTGCACCTATCAGGCGTGGTTCACGCGCGTCGATCGCGCGCGAAGCTGGATCGAGGGACACACGGGCCCCGCGGTGCCGCCGGGGCCACCGCCGCCCGAGCCCTGCGGCGACGTGACGGCCGAGGGACGCTGCATCGACGGGCGCGCGGTCTACTGCGAGGGCGGGGTGCTGCAACGGCGAGCGTGCTCGAGCGGCCAGCGCTGCGGCTGGAGTGCGGCCGACCGGGGCTATCGTTGCGTGCGGCCCGAAGACGATCCGTGCGGCGGGCTCGACGGATTCGGACGCTGCGAGGGTGAGCGAGCGCGCTGGTGCGACCGCGGCACGCCGCGGACGCGCGATTGCGCCGCGTGCGGTCAGCGCTGCGGCGTCGTCGCCGACGTGGGCGGGACATACTGCGCCGAGTCGCCGGCGCCGCCCGGCGGATCGGACGACCCGTGCGCGACGCTCGACTACCTCGGGCGCTGCAACGGAAACGTCGCCGAATGGTGCGAAGACGGCGAGTTTCGGACTCGCGACTGCAGCGCGACGGGGCAGCGCTGCGTCTGGGTCGACGGACTCATCGGCTACTACTGCCGCTGACGGCCGGAGCACGCTGACGGCGCTGCCGGTTCGGGCTCCGGCTCTGCCTCGGACTCGGACTCGGGTTCGGACTCGGGCGCCGCGCCGCGCCTCGCGCTCGGACTCGAGTCGCTCGCCCGCGCCGCGCGCCACGCCCAGTTCGCGGATCGGCGCCTACGGCCTCGAGAGATGCCTCGCGCCCCCCACTCGACCCGCTCCGCTTCGGGACGGGCGGCCGAGCAGCGCACGACGCGCGGCCCGTCGGGACACATGGCGGCGCGGCGGCCGCGTCGGTGTCGAAGTGGCCGCTGCGCTAGGGAGCCGGCGACGGATCGGGGCAGCAGACGGCGGGCATCTCGAACGGCACGCAGTCGGGCACGGAGCGCCCGTTGGGCAGCGTGCGCACGATGCGCGTGGGCTGACCGCGGACCTGGTAGGTCGCGCCGCGCCAGCTCACCTCGACGGGTGCGCAGAGCGGGACGTTGCAGAGATGTGCGACGTGATCGCAGCAGCCGGCGGCCATCTGCTCGTCGGAGAGCGGCCGATAGTTGATGGCGCGCATCGTCCCCATGGCGTCGACGCTCATGCCGCATCCCGCCGTTCCGGAGCGTCGGGATTCGAACACGTCCGGACGCGGATCGTGGACGAGGAAGGCGCCAGCCATGCCCTGCTCGGGCACGGCGAGCATGGGATCGCCGAGCTGGACGGGATCACCGAGCGGATTGGGAATGCTCCAGGCCTGACCGGAGAGGTTGCCGCCCATCAGATCCTTGCCCGTCGGTGACAGCGGCGAGTCGACGACCATGCCGCCGGCGTTGCCTTGGATGACGTTGACCGCGTATAGGCCAGTCGGCACTTCCTGGCATTCGACGGCGATGCGCTCGTAGGACTCGGCGAACGCCTCGGGCGTGATGTAAGGTATCCTACAAATCGGGCTGGGCCCGAGCTGAACCGCGGCGACGGGGGGCACGACGACCTCGATGGCGTCCGGGAACACCTGCTGGAACAGCGTGCTCGTCGGTCGGATCGTCGCGATGAGCAGCACGTCCGGGATGCCCGCCGCCAGCTCGAGACTCGTCGGGTCGCGATGGCGGCGGAAGATGACGATGGGCGTCTGCCACTGGATGCCCGCGCTGCCCAGAATCGGGTGCAGGTCGCGCTCGCCGTCGCGGTTGGCGTCGACGTCGTCGACGTAGAACGCGTAGGCCACGGAGTCGGCGAAGTCGATCTCGACGCCGGCCGCGGCGAGCGCGTCGGCGAGCGGCCGCGGCTCGCCGGGCGTGCCGTCGGGGCCGACCGGAGTGAAGGTGGCGTCGGCGCGGTACAGCCGCAACCGCATGTTGGTCGCGTCGAACAGAATCTGCTCGCGCATCGTGGCGTCGGTGGTGCGCGGGATGCGCGCCTCGGAGGCGAGCGGACGCGTCGCGCCGTCCAGGTGGAACATCGGCCGCTCGGTCATGACGCGGGCGCCGAGCGTGACGGTGACGCCCGTGGCGAGCGCGCCGTGCGGGGCGGCCACCTGCGCGGGCAACTCGATGGGCAAGAAGCGCGGCGGGACGTCGGTCGTGCGGATGAACGCGCCGCCGGCGATGTCTCCGCGCGTCGGAAGATTCCGAACGCTGAAGAACGGGTTGAAGTCCTCGTCGTGGTCGAAGAAGCCCCGGATCTGGTACGCGATGGGCTCGTCGGGGCGCAGCTCGATCTCGGGCCAGCGGAACGCGACCGAGCGCATGACGTTCTCGCTCGCGGCCGGGTCCATCGGATCGGCCGGCGCGCAGTCGCGCGCGAGATCGGAGAAGAGGCGCCGACCGGGGATGGTGAGCAGGTTGGCGGCGGTCGTCGCACCGCCTTCGGGTGGTGGAGGGTTGTCGTAGCGGAAGAGCGTGAGGACGACGCGGCCGCGCACGCGCACGGGATCGCCGGCGTCGTTGCGCTCGCAGGTGGGTCGCGGGCCGACGTAGAGCACGGTGCCCTCGATGACGCCGGTCGGGTCGGGGGCGGTGCCGCCCTGCCTGCGGAAGGCGTCGATTTCGGGTTCCTCGCAGCCGGCGAGCGTCGCGACGAGCAGCGTAACCAGGTGCGGAGCCGTCATGATCCAGGATCCTCCGAAATCTAGAACCGGTACGTGGCCGAGCCCATCCAGCGCATCGGGATGCGCTGCGCGAACGGGTGTTGCCGGTGGCGGTGGCCGGTGACGTTGTAGCCGGAGATGGCGAGCTCGAGCCGGTCGTCGAGCAATCGCCAGCCCAGCCGGGCGTTGACGAGGTGGTAGCTCGGCAGGGGAAACCGGCCGAAGCGGACGCCCTGCGCGACGTCGAAGACCTGTTCGCGCCAGACCTGATCGCTGACCCAGTGAACGTCGACGGCGACGTCCGCGCCGAAGGACGTGCGGTACTGGACGCCCGCGTTGACCTTGTGCGCGCTCGTCCGTTCCTCGGGGCGGTCGGACTCAGAGCTGAAGGCGCGATTGAACGCGTAGTTCGCGTACACGTCGAGGCCACGCACGGGGTAGAAGCGTCCGCCGACCTCGACGCCGATCACGTCGTAGACGGGTGTGTCGTTGCGGAAGCCGATCGAGCCGATCGGGTAGGACGCCGTCGCGTCCAGGTAGCCGTCGGCGGGACGGGCCACGTGCTCGGAGAGCCGGTACGGCGTCACGTCGCTCAGGATGATGAGGTCGCGCACGCGGTTGTAATAGACGCTCGCCTCGAGGTCGAAGGCATCGCTCTCGGCGAAGCGGTAGCCGGTCTCGACCGAAAGGATCGACTCGGGCCGCAGGTCGATGCCGGCGACCTCGGAGCCCCGCGCATCGACGTGCACGCCGGCGACCGGCGTCGGGTTGGGGAGCGACAGATAGGACTCCAGGAAGGTCGGCGTGCGGAAGGCGGTGCCGACGCTGGCGCGGATGGCCTGGCCTTCGGTGGGCCGCACGATGAGCGCGCCGCGCGGCGAGAAGACGGGGTTGTCGAGCAGCGGATGGACGTCGACGCGGAAACTGCCGACCAGCGTGAGCTGGCGGACGATGCGCATCGTGTCCTGGAAGAACAGCGCGTGGTGGTGCTCCACGTGCGGCGCGTCCAGGTAGTCCCAGTCGATCGTCTTGAGGCGGTAGCCCAGCCCGACGTGCAGATTGTGGTCCACGAGCAGGCGGAACTCGCGGCCCAGCTCGGCTTCGACGTCGACGGTGTTCGACAGGAAGCGGTTCTCTTGCGCGTTGCGACCGTACGGGAAGTGAACGAGTCCCGATGTCGCGTCGATGCGATTCCAGAACGCGCGCACCTGGCCCCACGAGGTTTCGAGCAGCCCCATGACGTGCGAGGCCGGACCGTAGGAGCCGAAGTCGCGCACGGGCCCCGTGGCCTGGAAGTTCTGGAAGTTGTCGCTGATCCCCGCGTCGAATCGCAGGCGGGCCTCGCGGGAGATCCGATAGGCGAGCGCGCCGTTGACGTGCACCTCGCGCAACGCGAGCTGGCCGGGAGGCACCGCGTCCCACAGCACGGCGTCGAGCCGGCGCTCGTCGAGCTCGAGGCTGTAACGGGGGGTGCGTTCGAATCCGGCCGCCAGGCGGTAGCCCAGCCGGCCCACGCGGCCCCCGGTCACGAAATGACCGTAGGACTCGCCGTGCGTTCCGAGGCCGGCCGAGGCCGAAAGCTCGCGCTCGCCGGGTGGGCGCGTCAGGATGTTGATGATCCCGCTGAACGCATCGGCGCCGTAGAGCGCGGAAGCGGGCCCCCGGATGACCTCGATGCGCTCGATGTCCTCGGGTGCGTACGGGATAGTCGAGTAAAAGGTGGTGCCGAGGGTGTCGACGTAGACCGACCGGCCGTCGACGAGCACGAGCATCTTGTTGGACAGGCGCTGATTGAATCCGCGTACGCTGACCTGGGTGTCGGCCGCCGTGGTGGCCATCACGTCGGCGCCCGGAACGCGGCGCACCAGCTCGCCGATGCGGCGCAGCCCCGAGAGGCGGATGTCCTGGCGCGTGATGTTCGCCGTCGCGTTGGGCGCGTCGAGCGGCGACTGCGCGAAACGCGAGGCCGAGACGACCTGTTCTTCGTAGATGTCCAGGTCGCCCGTGCGGCCCAGGGTGACCCCGACGGGCACCTCCGGCGCGGCCGCGGCGGGCTGCCGCGGCACGGCTCGTCGCGTCGGTTCGCCCGGCGTCGGTGCTCCCGAGCGCTCGCGAAGCGATGCGGCCAACGCTCGCAGCCGCTCGGCGCGCTGGCGCAACGCGTCGCTCTGCGTCGCCTCGGCCAGCGCTGCGATCTGCGTCGCGCTGTCCTCGAGAGCCAGCACCTCCTCGGCGGACACGACCGGCATGACGGCGCCTGGCTCCGCGCCCGTCGGCTCGACCTGCGGCTCGGCGCCACTGGGCACGGTCTCGCGCTGGCGCACAGCCGCGATGCGCTCCTCCAGCGCACGGATGAAGCCGAGCACTTCCTCACGGTCGGGCGGATCCGAGTCGAGGTAGCGGCGGAAGTATTCGATGGAGCTCTCGTACTGGCCGGCCTCGGCGTAGGCGCGCGCGATGTTGTACAGGACGTTGGGGTGCGGCAGGGTGTCGTAGGCGATCAGCAGTTCGGAGATACCCTCGTCGATGCGGCCGGCCTGGATGAGCTCCATGCCGCGGCGGAAGTGGCGTCGCGCCTCGGTGCGCACGTCGGCGAGTGCCGGGCTCGAGTCGAGAAGCACGAGCACCGCGGCGAGCACCGCCGCCAGGGCTCGCTCCCCGTGAAACGTGCGCGAACGGACGACCATCAGAACCGCACGGTGGCCGAGCCCATCACGCGCCGGTCGAGTCGCTGGCCGAACGGATGCTGCCGCATGCGCTCGCCGAGCAGGTTGGTGCCGCTGATCGCCAGCTCGACGCGGTCGTCGAGCAGTCGGTAGCCCACGCGGCCGTTGACGAGCGTGTAGCCGTCGAGCGGGAACGGGTCGAAGCGCACCCCCGTGCGCGTGTCGGTCACCTGCTCCGTCCAGAGCTGGTCCGACAGCCAATGCACGTCGGCCGCGACGTCCAGTCCGAAGCGGGAGCGGTACTGCACGCCGGCGTTGACTTTGTGCGTGCTGGTGCGCTGGTCCCGCGCCCGCGTGCCCAGGGCGGCCGTGTCGCCGACGGGCGAGGTGTCGTGCAGCGAGTAGTTGACGTAGACGTCGAGGCCGGTGATGGGAAACAGGCGCAGACCCACCTCGCCCCCGATTTGGCGGAAGCGGTTGCGGTCGTTCGCGAAGCGCAGCGCGCCGAGCGGGAAGGCGGCCTCGTCCTCGAGGTAGCGGACGCGCCCGCTCTGGTAGTCGGCGAGCGTGAACGTGTCGATCGACGAGAGCAGAATGAAGTCGTCGACGAGGTTGTAGTAGGCGTTGGCCTCGAGCGCGAACCAGTCGCTTTCCTGGTTCGTGTAGCCGATCTCGAAAGAGGTGATGGCTTCCGGGTCGAGGTCGGTGCTCCCGACGCCGAGCGCCGTCACCCCGCGCACGGGCGTGCGGTTGAGGAAGTTGACGTACGACTCGAGGAACGTCGGGGTGCGGAAGGCGGTGCCGCCCGTCACGCGCACCGAGGAGCCCTCGGTCAGCCGGTAGACGATCGAGCCGCGCGGGGAGAACTGCAGGTCCGGCAACAGCGGGTGGCGGTCGAGGCGGGCCGACAGCAGCAGACGCAGCCGGTCGGCGATGACCATGCGGTCCTGGATGTAGGCGGCCAGGTGGTGCTCCTCGTGGAAGCCCAGCAACCAGTCCCAGTCGACCGACTTGTATCGATAGCCGACGCCGACGGTGAACGAATGGTCGACGAGGAAGTGGAAGTCGCGCGCCCAGTCGAGCTCGACGTCCACCACCTGCTGCGAGACCGATTCGTCGAGCGTCGGGATGCCGCCGTCGACCTGGGCGGCGATGTCGACCGCCGAGTGCAAGGAGTTCCAGAACGCGCGCAGGCCGAGCCCGGACGGCGAGCGCACCGAGGCGTGGGTCTGTGCGTACACGTAGTCGTCCAGCCAGACCTGGCGAAGCCGGCTGATGCCGTAGATGAGTGTGTCGGTCGACGAGACGGACGAGCCCAAGTAGGCGAGCCATCCGCGCGCCGGGCGCAGGCGCAGGTCGGCGGCCGCCCACGTGCGGTCGTACGCGAGCGTCGGATCGTCGGCGAAGGGCTGCTGGTCGAAGCGCCGGTCGTCGATCTCGAGCTGCCAGCTGTCGGTGCGCTCCTGTCCGCCGGAGAAGCGCCATGCGACGGGCCCCGAGCGTCCGGTCACCGAGCCGGCGGCGCGGAAGGTCTGCCCGCTGCCCCCACCGGCCATCACGTAGGAGCCGCCGTCTCCGGGCTCGCGCAGGATGATGTTGACGATGCCGCTGAACGCATCGGCGCCGTAGAGCGCGGAGGCGGGGCCGCGGATGACCTCGATGCGCTCGATGTCCTCGAGGTTGAGCGGCAGGGTCGACCACAGCGTCGCACCGACGAGATCGATGTAGACGCTGCGCCCGTTGACCAGAACGAGCAGCTTGTTGGAGAGGCGCTGGTTGAGGCCGCGGATCGAGACGTCGATGTGCGACGGCGAGAGCGACATCACCTCGACGCCGGCGGCGCGACGCATCAGCTCGGGCAGGTTGTACAGACCCGACAAGCGGATGTCCTGCGCCGTGACGATGGTTGTGGAGTTGGGTGCATCGAGCGGGGACTCGGCCGCGCGGGACGCCGAGACGACCTGCTCCTCGTAGACGGCGGTGGCTGCCTCGCCGCCGAGCTGGAGTGCGATGGGCGGCGCGGTCGGTGTGGGAGTGGGCTCGGCGGTCGGGGAGCGATCCGTGGTGACTGGTTCGGTCGACGTGGGCGCCGCCGTGGTGCGCTCGCGGAGCGTGGAGGCCAGCGCGCGAAGCCGTTCGGCCCGCTGACGCAGCGCCTCGCTCTGGGTCGCCTCGGCCAGCGCCGCGATCTGCGTCGCGCTGTCCTCGATGGCTTGGATTTCCTCGGAGCTCGCGATCGGGGTCGCGGCTGCGGGCTCCGCCGGTGTGGCGGGCTCGACCGCTGCAGCCGGGGCCTCACGCCGTTGCTGCGCTGCGATGCGCTCTTCGAGTGCGCGGATGAATCCGAGCACCTCGTCGCGGTCCGCCGGGTCCGAATCGAGGTAGCGGCGGAAGTACTCGATGGAGCTTTCGTACTGGCCGGCCTCGGCGTACGCGCGCGCGATGTTGTACAGGACGTTGGGGTGCGGCAGGGTGTCGTAGGCCATCTGCAGCTCGGCGATGCCCTCGTCGATGCGGCCGGCCTGGATGAGCTCCATGCCGCGGCGGAAGTGGCGTCGCGCCTCGGTGCGCACGTCGGCGAGCGCCGAGTCCTGAGGGAACAGAGCTGCAAGCGGTGCGGACAGCACAACGAAGGCGAGTAGGATGCGCGATGTGGGCTTCACGGTCGTCGACCTCTTCGGGTCGCGACGGCGGTCGCAACGGCCGGCCGCGCGCCGCGGAAGCGCGTTCGGTTCCGTTCAGTACGGGTCGGTCTTGTACCCCTTGATCGGGCCAGCGGGGCCCGACGACGATTCCTCGGTTTCGTCGGTGCCCGACCCCCGGGGACGTCGCACGACGGGGTTGCGGCGCACCGACGGCGTGGTGATCGGTTGCAGGCTCGCCACGACCTCCATGCGATCACCGCTCACGCGTCGGGTGACCGTGTAGTCGCGATAGCCGTCTTTCTGGAAGCGCAGCGTGACCTCGCGTCCGGGCTCGGCGTCGGCCCCGATCCACTCGACCTCGGCGGGTGTCGGCCCGTATTGCCGATCCCCGACGAACACCATGGCCCCCGGCGGCTCGCTGCGGAGCGAGACCATCACCCGAGCCGTGGAAGGCGGCGATTCCGTGCCCGCAGCGGCTGGATCCGTTCCGGATGGAGTGCCCGACGCACTCGGTCCGCTCGGAACCACCGACGGGGCCGAAGGTGGGTTGGCGGGTGCGGGCGACGGCCCTGCCGTCGATGTGGCCGGCTCGTCCCGACCGAGCGCGAGGAGCAGACCGATCAGCGCCGCGGCTCCGACCACGGCCCCGACGACGACGCCGCGCACACGCGGGCGGCCCAGTTCCTCTGCGGGCGGGGCCGGCACCGATGCGGGCGGAGTCGCGATGCCGGCCACCGGGGTCGCCGGGGACAGCGAACCGCTCGGCGTCGCCGTGGGCTCCCCCGTGATCTGGACGACGGGAAACGCCCCGGTGACGGCGCCGCCCGCGGGAAACTCCCCACTCGCGCCGTGCTCGCCGCTGCGGGAAACGCTCAGGCCGGCGTCGGTCGAGGCCTGTTTGAGCGCCACGAGCACCTCGTCCATCGTGCGAAAGCGCTCGTCGGCCCTCTTGGCCATGCAGCGCATCACCACGGCCTCGACGGCAGGGGGAATGGACACGCCGCCCGCCATCTCGGACATCGGCGGGGGGGCCTCATGGACGTGGGCCATCAAGATGTTGACCGAGTTGGGCCGATCGAACGGCACCTTCCCCGTCAGCATCTCGTAGAGGATCACGCCGAGCGCGTAGATGTCCGTGCGCGCATCGACCTTTTCGCCCCGGATCTGCTCGGGCGACATGTACTTCGGCGAGCCCATGAACAGGCCCGTTTGCGTCAGATCCTCGCCCTTTTCGGACAGGTTCTTGACGAGACCGAAGTCGAGAACCTTGACGAAGTCGTTCTCGTCGCCGTGCCGGACGAGGAAGATGTTGGCCGGCTTCAGATCGCGGTGGATGACGCCCATCCCGTGGGCCTCGCGCAGCGACCGGCATATCTGGCGGGCGATGTGCAGCGCGCGAGACACCTCGAAGCGCCCGTCCTCGCGCAGCGCGCGGTGCAGCGTGCGGCCCTCGAGCAGCTCCATCGCGATGTAGTAGATGTCGTCGTCGGTTCGTCCGTAGTCGAAGATCGTGATCGTGTTCGGATGCGTCAGCTTGCTGCAGATGCTGGCCTCGAGGAAGAAGCGCTTGTGGAACTCGGGGTCGTGGTCCCCCTGGTAGGTCGGGTTGAGGATCTTGAGCGCGACTTCGCGGCCGAGCGGGGCCTGCTCCGCGCGGTAGACTTTCCCCATCCCCCCGCGCGCGATGAGCGCGGTGATGCGGAACCGGTCGTTGATCACTCGACCGACGAGCGGATCGGGCCCTTTCTGACCCGACGGCGGCGGCCGCGCCGACGCCGAGGCGCCGCTCGGAACGTCACCCATCGGCGATCACCGATGCGGGCCGCGGGCCAAACCTTGGCCGACGCTCGCAGTTGTCGATCCCACCCACACGCATTTCGAGCTGTTCCGTGGCTCTACCACCCCCCGTCAATGGGGTCACCGGGTCAGTCTACGACCGGAACGGTGCCTTCGTCGAGTCCCGGTCCAGCGGCAGTCCTGGCGCCCGCGGTGGGCCGGATCCCCCGCTGCCGAGCGCGTGCAGCCTCGGGCCCTGGGAGCCAGCACCGGCATCGCGTGGCTGTCGCGGCAAGGCGGTCAGAAGGGGGCAGGGGGCCGCGGCGGTGTCATTCGCTCCCGCTCGACGCGGGACGCGCTCCGAGCTCCTCGGCGCGATCGCGCATCTGGCGTACGGCCTCGGCGAGCGCGTCGAGCAGGGGGTGCGACCAGCCGTGGCCGAGCGCGGGCACGAGCTCGCTGTAGTACCAGAGGGTCGCTTCGGCCGGCTTGTTGAAGCGGTCGAACGCAGCCAGGCCCTCGCGGTCCATGTCGGCGAGGATGCAGCGCGCATTGTGCAACTTGTCGGCCGCGCATACGAGGCGGGTGGCCGCGTCGAAGCCGCGCATCCGTTCGAGGTGCATGAGCTTGCGCGTATGCCAGTCGGGCTTGGGGTGCTCGTGCGTGTCCGACAGGGACTCGACCATCTGCGCGACACGCGCGCCGAAGCGCTCGCGCAGCTCCACGACGTTGCTTCCATCGATGTCTTCGAGGTAGTCGTGGAGGACGGCCGCGATGAGCTGATCCTCGTCGCCGCCATGCTCGGCGACCGAGACCATGACCTGGAAAAGGTGCGCGATGTAGGGCACGCGACTTCCCTTGCGCGTCCGGTCGCGGAAGGCGTCGAGTGCGAGCGCGACGGCCTCGTCGAGGCGACGACCGTAGAGGGGTGTGCCGGTCGGCATGGGGGGGAGTCTACCGTCCGTCGGGACGCGTCGTCTGCATGGCGTCGTTCGCGTCGGGGCACGGGCGCAAAGGGTGGGGCCGCACGACGACGGGCACCGTGTTTGGATCGTGACTCGGACTCCGACTCGGGCTCGGACCCGGCCTCGGACACGGTCACGGGCTCGAACATGGACTCGGTCTCGGGCTCGGAGTCGGGATCGTGCTCGGACCGGGCCTCGGAGACACGACTTCCTCCGTCGCCTCCGAGGACTTCGACGGCGGCCCTCACGGGGTGCGGACGATGCGATCGGGATCGCCCAGAAACTCGAAATGCATCGTGTCCTGCAGCGCGTCGTCGCCGAGCCAGTAGAAGCCGAACTTTTGGAACGCACGCACCCAGCATTCGGGCATGACCATTCGCTCGAAGATGCTGGTCACCGGTCGCTTGCACAGCGGGTGGTCGCGCCACGGCGCGACGCAGCCGCAGCACGTGTTGAGATGCGGATCGACGTCGAGCGCGATGCCGTAGACGTGATTGCTCACCTCGCCGCCGCGAAACGTGTTGCGGTCGCGAAGGCCCGACAGACGTCGGGGCTGATACGCAAAGGCGGCGCAGCGCAAACGGATCTCCGCCTCGGCGCAGCGTACGGCGGGCACGATGCGCTCGTGCAGACGCGTGCGCAGGCCGAAGAACGTCACGGTGCGCGCGTAATGGGCCGGCGGGTGTGGGTTCCATTCAGGGCGCCCGAATCCGGGAAAGTAGCCGTACCGTTCGGTCCGGTACCGGATCGCCTTGTCGTGAAGGGCACGACGCGCGCGACGCTCCTCGGCGCTCATGCCGGGGCGGAGGGTCCAGTTGCCGCGAATGAGAAAGTCCAGCGGGGTCTGCTCGTTGCATTCGGCAGAGGGCGCCGGGGTTTGGGGGGACTGCGCGTGGCCATCGGGCGTGGTGGGTGCCATGGAGGCCACCGCGAAGGCGGTGGCCGCGCCCATGAAGATCGGGACGACGAGCGTGCGCGATCGGGGCCCGGCCACCGACGCCGGTGTACGACGCGTGCGGGCAAGGAGCCAGCGCGCCTGGCCCCGAGCTCCCCAGGGCGGGTCGGTCGGGCAGCGCTGCCGGCCGTGACCGGAGCGCTCGAGAGCTCGCCGCGAAGCCCGACCCGAATTCGAGATGGCGTCCGGACCTACGGAGGCGAGCGCACGAGCGGAGCGCCGCGGGTCAGGCCGTGGCGATGTCGAGCGAGCGGCGTGCGGCGGGGCTGCTGCTCCGCGGTGCGGTCGCCGTCGCTGCGGCAACGGGCCGAGACGGCGCTCCGGGGGTTTCGGGCGCCGCGCGCCGTGCCGGCTGCTCGCGACCGAGCAGACGGTCGCGGACGTGTCGATTCCACGCGTCGCGGAGCGAAGCGGTGCCGGGGATGTAATCCCAGGCCTCGCGACCGATCCAGCGCAACAGCGATGGTAAATAGGGCGCCATGGATCGCCCCGCGTGCAGCAGCCAGCGACCCTCGTGGCGCGCGAGATCCGCGAGGCGTTCGATGCGGAGGGACGCGCGGGCGAGCCAGCGACGATGCCGCGCCCCGGTGACGAGGGGGCCGATTTCGTGGACGACGTCGGCCGCCGTCCCTGCGACGCGGTGCAAGGGGCGGGCGAGCGGGTCCCGCAGGTGCGTATGGGCGACGGCCGCCGCAGCCTGCTCGCGAGTCAGGCCGTAGCGCGCGAGGGCCTCGTCGAGCTCCTGGCGGGCGCGGGCGCGGGCCTTGAACAGGAACATCTGGACGCGGGAATGGAAGTTGACGGCGCCGTCGCCGCTCGTCTCGACGGCACAGAAAATGGTGTCGGGATGCCGCTCGGTGACGACCGTCTGCACGCCGTCCGAGACGCCCGAGCTCGGCATGCAGCCGAACGGCTTGACGCTGATCGTCATGTGCGCCTTGCGGTGCAGGACGTTGAGGATGACCTTGGCTACCTCCATGTGCCCTTCGCCGCCGCGCAGATTGACGTTGTAATGAGAATGCCCGACCGCGGCGACCTCGTCCATGTCGGGCAACCGGTAGCCGCGAAGCCCCACGGCGTGCGCGAACGTGTGGAACGCGCCTCGCAGCACGAGCTCGCCGAGCCACAGGCCGGCCATCTTGACGCCCACGTCGACGCCCTCGAGCCCGAAGGGCCCCCCGTCGGCGCCGCGGAGCTTCGCGCGCAGCTCGGTGTCGTGGCGCGCCTCCCAGAGATTGTACAGAAGCAATCCGGCGAGGATCTGGATGTCGCATTCCCCGCCCTCCTGCTCGATGAAGCGCTGGAGGCGGTAGTTGCCGTCGCCCTCCGTCGTCATGGCCCAGAATTCGCCGAGGATCGCGACCTTCGGACGCGCCTGGACGCGGTCGACCGGGATCGCGGCGAACAGGCGTCGTGCCTTGCGCAGCGCGAGCAGCACGTTCGAGCGCGCGGCGAGCGCGTCGTGCACGATGCGCTTGGCTTGCTCGAGCGCGCGGTCGGTCGCTCCGGGCTCGAGCTCGTAGGGGCGTAGCCGATACGCCATGAGATTGAGCACGTCGCCGGCGAGCAAGGCCTTCGCGATGGCGAAGAAGAACGGCGGCGACAGATCGAGGCCGGCCTCCTCGCCGGTCGCCTGCTTCAAACCCCCCGTCTGCTGGAACAGCATGACGCGGAAGCCGTCGAAACCCGCATCGCGCAACGCCTTACGGTACTCGGTGACGTACATGCCGAAGCGACACGGGCCGCAGGCGCCCGCGGTCAGGAAGACGTACTCGCGCAGGATGCGCTCGACCGGAAGTCCTTCCTGGTCGCGCAATCGCACGAGCTCTTTGACGAGGTTGCCGACCGTGTAATAGGTGGGATTGCACTGGCCGCGATTGCCGAACTCCTTGCCGAGCCGGAGGGCCTCGTTGTCGGGACAGTCGAGCGCGCGCACGCGGTAACCGACGCCGCGCAGCGCGCCCTGCACGAGCAGGTCGTGCGCCATCGTCAGGCCGCCCACGAGCAGGGTGGTGTGGGGCCGCTCGGCGGCCGTGAATTGCGGGTCGATCATGCGATCCGTCCACGCACCGCGCCGTTCGGCCGCGTCGATGCCGAGGCGGGCGCGCTCGGCGGCCTCGAAGGCGGCCAGCTCGCGTTCGATGTCGAGGTCGGCGATTGCGCTCATGGGGTCCTCCGCGAGGGGCGTTTCAGGGGCCGATGGGCAGCACGCGCCCGTCCGCGCTCTTGCGTCCGAGGCGCACGAGGGGCTCGGGTCGAGCGGTCGGCTCGGCCGGAGCCGGTGACGGTGCAGGCAGTGCTTCGAGGCGGCGACGCAGGGCTTCGATTTCGGCGGCCAGGGCGGAATCGTGCTCGTGGCGCGCGGCGAGCTGCCGTTGCTTGAGCCGGAGCAGTTCGAGGCGTTTTTCGTCGATGCGTCGAGCCAGCTCCGCCTTCTTTCGCGCGAGATCCTCGAGGCGCTCCTGCTGCAGGCGCAGGGAGTGGGCGTACGTCTTGACGCGAATCTTGATCGAGCCACCGGGCTTGTTGGCGTCCAGATCGTGCAGCGCGGCGTGCGGGACGCCCGATTCACGGACAAGGGCTTCGACGATTCCGTAGGTGGGGGCGTCGTGGCCGCACTTGAAGCTCGACAAATCGAGCAAGGCCACGTGGGGATGTCGGGTCGCGAAGCGCACGGCCCACACTTTGGCCGCGCTGTTGGCCGAGTACGCCTCGGGCCAGACGTCGCGGACGTCGAGCGGGTCGCGGATGCGACCCGCGCGGACGTCGTCCTCGAAGAAGCGTCGCAGATATTCGGGGTCCCGCGGGATCGAGCGGACCGAGAGAATGGGATAACCCAAGGCCTGGAATTCGTCGGGAATGCCGTGGTGAAGACCGGGGTCGGAGTGGTAGGGGCGGCCGACCACGAGCAGGGCGATGCGATTGTCGCGCTCGACCTCGTCGAGGATGGCTCGGCCGCGGGCCTGAAGATCCGCATCGAATGCGCGCAGCGCGGCCCAGCCTTGCTCCGCGGCGAAGTCGCTCTCATCCTCGGTGATTTCGAGCAGCGGTCCGAACGTCTCGTAGAGACGCCGCTTGAGCAGGACGGGCTCGGTGAACGAGAACGCTGCGTCGACGTAGCGGATGCCCCGCTCGCCGAACCAGTCCTTCTCTTTGGTGAAGGCCGCCTTCATCACTTCGGGCGTGCCCGCGACGATGGGGCAGCTGGCGTGATCGACCGCATGCGCGAGGAAGGGGGGCAAGTGGGTCAGAATCGGAAAGAACAAAATGTCCAGGCGCCTTTCGGGATGGATGCGCATGAGCAGCTGATGAAAGTGCGCCTGGACCACCTTGGCGGGGAAGCACGGATCGACCGAGCCGTACTTGCAGCCCTCGAGCCACATCTCCTCGCTTGTCTCGTCGCTCCAGACGAGGTTGCGCGCGTCCAGCCCCAGCGCGAGGAAATAGCCGTTCCAGAACGGCGCGGTCGAGTACATGTTGAGCACCCGCGGCATGCCGATGCGAATGCGGCGACGGCGCTCGGCGGCCTGGGCGCCGGAGCGCGCGAAGGGCCGCTCGATCCGACGGCGCGTGGTGCGCCCCCAGAACGTGCGCTCGACCACCCAGTCCTCGATGGGCGTGCCCGCCTCGGGCATCGGATCGGGTTTGCGGCGCGGGGGCTGGAAGGCGACGCGCGCCTCGTAGTCGAGCAGATTGGGATGCTTGCGCGCGAGCTGCTGGCGCTCGCGGACGAGCGCGATCATCGCCTCCTTGCTCTCGACGGTGCCCTTTTCGCACGAGAACCCGCTGATGTAGCGCGCGGTCGTTCCGTCGGGCCGGTAGGCATCGATGAAGGTGCGCGAGCACTCGTTGGGGCAGAAATGGCAGCGCGTCGACTCGTCGTTGCGCGCCTCGTAGCGCAACCCGATGGCGGCCTCGAGGCCGATGAACGTCGACCGGCCGCGGCGGCGCACGACGCGCAGGGCCTCCAGGGCCGCTCCGATCGCGCCCGCCTCGCCGGCGTGGGGGTGTACGAACACCTCGGCGTCGGGGACGCGCTCGCGGATGTAATCGACTTGCGCCTTGACGGCCGCGAGATTGTATTGCGTGCCGCCCTGCAGCACGAACCGACGGCCGAACGACGCGAGCCGGGGAACGCCGACGACGTATTGCCAAACATTTTTGGGCAGCACCTGGGCGAGCCCGGCGAGCAGCTCCTCCTTGCGGAACCCCTCCTTCTGGAAATTGACGCGATCGGTGTCCAGGAAGACCGCGCACCCGTAGCTGAACTTCGGAGCCAGCTCGGCGGCGAAGGCGGTATCGGCATAGGCCGTGACGGGGATGCCGAACTGGTCGGCCATCGCCTGCAGGAGCATCCCGTTGCCCGCGGAGCACTGATTGCTCAGCTTGAACGACTTGATGTCGCCGTTCTCCATGAACAGGACCTTGATGTCCTGTCCGCCGATGTCGCAGATGACGTCGATGTCGCCGAAGAAGTGCCGCGCGCTCATCATGTGCGCGACGGTCTCGACGAGGTTGACGTCGACGAGCAGGCACTGCTCGAGCACGTCTGCCGCGTAGCCCGTCGCGCCGAACGCGACCACCTCGAGCGAGGCCCCCTCGGCGCGCACCGCGTCGCGCAACCGCGCGAGCAGCTCGCGCATGTCTTCGATGGGATTGCCCTTGGACAGAACGTACGCCTTGCGCAGCAGCGTCCCGTCCTCGGACAGCAATACCGCCTTGCTCGAGGTGCTCCCGCCGTCGAGGCCGATGGCGGCGCGGACCGTCGAGCCGGGCTCGAGGGCGGGGGGCTCGAACGGGGGAATGCGGTAGGCGGTACGGAACGCCTCGAGCTCGGCGGGGTTGCGGACGAGTCCGGGGCCCGCGCTCGCGGCCAGCCGAGCCTTGCGGCCCTCTGCGCAGTAGCGCTCGAGCGCGTCGAGCCCGGCGTAGGTGGCTGCGACGTCGGGCTCGCCGAGGCCGTAGACGACTGCGCCGTACGCCGCGTAGAGCTGCGCATTGGGTGGGACGACGATCAGCTCCTCGAGCGGGCGGTCGCGCGGATAATCGAAGCCGCGCTCGTCCCAGATCTCGCGGATGCGCAGGCGCCAGGCGTCTTGCAGGAACGGGAGATAGGTATTGGGCCCGCCGAGCAGGATTACGCGGGGCCGCAGCGTGTGGCCGCGCGTGAGCACCGAGAGGTTCTGCGCGACGATCGCGTCGGCCAGCGAGCACATGATTTCGGGCGCGGGGATGCCGGACTTGACCAGATTGACGATGTCGGTCTCGGCGAACACGCCGCACTTGGCGGCGACGTGATGCAGCCGGCTCGGATCGAAACGCAGCGCCGCGAGCGCTTCGGGCGCCATGCCCACCTTGATCGTGCACTTGTCGATGGTGGCCCCCGTCCCCGACGCGCACTTGTCGTTCATCGAGCACAGGGCGGTCTTCTGACCGGAGCTTTCGTTGGTCTTAAAGACGATGATCTTGGCGTCCTGCCCGCCCAGCTCGACCACGCTTCCCGCATCCGGGTGCAGCGACTCGACGGCGAGCGTGACGGCGTTGACCTCCTGCACGAAGCGCGCCCCGAGCGGCTCGGCGAGCGGCGCGCCGCCGGACCCGGTCACGAAGATGCGCACCGCCTGCCGCGGGACGTCCGCGAAGCGCTCCCCGATCTCGAGCAGCAGCTCGCGCACGCACTCGGGCTGGCGCGTGTGGTGGCGGCGGTAGTCGCTCCACAGGATCGCGCGTGAGCCCGGATCGACGACGACGCCTTTGACCGTCGTCGAGCCCACGTCGAGTCCGATCACGAGCCGCGTGTCCATGCCCCTTCGCTGGTCACTGACGTCGGTGTCAGTTACCGCAGGCTAGGCGAGGAGCGCGGCCTTCCGCAAGAGTCTTTTCGGAGGCGGCGCGGCCACGTGAACGTGAACGGCTTGGGGGTAGGCCCCGGCCCCGGCCGGGGCCCGAGTCGAAGCCCGAGCCCGAGTCCCGATCGAGCAACACGACCGCCGGTGTCGCCACGCGCTGCCGTCGAGCCCCTTGAGCCGCAGGCTCGTTCGGCCGAATCATCCGTCGTGCAGCGCATGAGCCCCTCTTCGCGGCCTTCGGAAGGGACGGCCCCGGACGGGGGCTGGACGTCACGATGGCGGCCGTCGAAACTGGACTCCCGCGCGGCGCAGAGTTCAGCCCCGATGTCGCGCCCCCCCTACGACGATGGCGACGAGACCCAGCTCTTCGAGCTGCAGCGCCGATCGAGCCGGCGTCGCGCCGTTCCCGGGGCACGCGACCGGCTCACGCTCACCGTGCTGGCAGGACCGGCTCGGGGTCGCGTCATCGCCGCGTCCGGCGACGAGCTCGTCGTCGGACGCGCGGCGGAGCTTCCGGAACGTATCGACGATCCGGGGATGTCACGCAGACACGCGCGGTTTTTTCGGCGCGCGGGCGAATGGTTCCTCGAGGATCTCGGCAGCAAGAACGGCACGTTTCTCAAGGGGCGGCAGGTCCACGATCCAGAAGCCGTCGCCGACGGCGACCGCGTTGAGGTCGGTTCGGAGACGGTCCTGCTGGTCTCGCTGCACGACGCGGCCGCGCAGGAGCTGGCGCTGTCGACCTACGAGTCCTCGGTCACCGATCCGCTGACGCGCCTGCACAACCGTCGCTACTTCGAGGACCGCCTCGCGGCCGAAATGGCGTTCGCAGCCCGCCACGGCACGGAGCTGTCGCTGCTGCTGATCGATGCGGACCATTTCAAGGCCATCAACGACGGCTCGGGCCACGAAGCCGGAGACGCCACGCTTCGCGTGCTCGGGGCGACGATTCGCCGCATGGTGCGCACCGAGGACGTCGTCGCGCGCTTGGGCGGCGAGGAGTTCGCCGTGCTCGCGCGCGGAATCGGTCATCGCAACGCGCTCATCCTCGCCGAGCGCATCCGCAAGGTCGTCGCCGGATGCCAGGTGCCCTGGGAAGGCGGCGAGATCCGCGTCACGGTCAGCATCGGTGTCGCGACGCGGACGGCCGAGCGCCCGTTCCCATCGGGTCGCGAGCTGTTGGCCGCGGCCGACGCGGCCGTCTACCGGGCGAAGCGGTCGGGACGCAATCGCGTGACGGATTGACGCACGCGGGAGCGTGCGCCCATCGCGGGATCGGGCCTCGGCCTGGGCCCCGGTTCCGCGTTCGCACACGGCCTGCGAGCGATCCACGCGTACTGACGCGACGCGTCGTTGACGCACCGCGCGTACGGGTGCATGACTCGCCCGCCCCGCCCGCCGGGAGCCCCGGAGCACGTCATGGACAAGCAGGAATTCCTGAGGGCCGTCCAGAGCTACTTCGAGCGCGCGGCCGACGCCGTCGAGCTGCCCGATCACGTCCGTACGATCCTCTCGCAGCCCAAGAACGAGCTGATCGTCCATTTCCCGGTCGTCATGGACGACGGCAAGGTGCGCCTGTTCAAGGGCTATCGCATCCAGCACAACAACCTGCTCGGCCCGTACAAGGGAGGCCTGCGCTACCACGAGACGGTCTCGCTCGACGACGTCAAGGCGCTCGCGGCCCTGATGACGTGGAAGTGCGCGCTGATGGACATTCCGTTCGGCGGGGCCAAGGGCGGCATCAAGTTCAATCCGCGCGTGCACAGCGAAGGCGAAATTCGTCGCATCACGCGCCGGTTCACCCACGCGCTCGGCAGCAACATCGGGCCTGAGTACGACATCCCGGCCCCCGACGTGGGCACCAGCTCGCGCGAGATGGTCTGGATGATGGACACGTACATGAACACCGTCGGCCACGTCGAGAAGAACGCGATGATGCGCGTCGTGACGGGCAAGACGGTCACGTGCGGCGGATCGCGCGGTCGCGACAAGGCGACCGGCCAGGGCGTCGTGCACTGCATCGTCGAGTGGGCACGCGATCACCGCTTCGACCTCGAGGGCAAGACGGTCATCATCCAGGGCTTCGGCAACGTGGGCAGCCACACCGCCATGATCCTCTCGCGCCTGGGCGTCTCGCTCATCGCGGTCGGCGACCACACCGGCTATCGCTACAACGAGGAGGGCTTCAACCCGCACAAGCTCGCCGAGCACGTCCGGCAGCACGGTTCCATCGCGGGCTACGAGGCGGGCGAGGAGATCACGCGCGAGCAGTTCTTCCAGGTCAAGGCGGACATCTTCGTGCCCGCGGCGCTCGAGAACCAGATCGGCGTCGCCGAAGCGCAGGCGCTTCGGGTGCGGCTCATCGCCGAGGGGGCCAACGGGCCGACGACGCCGGAGGGCGAGCGCATCCTGCTCGAGCGCGGGATCACCATCCTGCCCGACATCCTCGCCAACGCGGGCGGCGTGACCGTCAGCTACTACGAATGGGTCCAGAATAAGCGCAGCGAGCAGTGGGAGCTCGAGGAGGTCGACGCGCGACTCGAGGCGGCGATGAAGCGCAACTACCGTCGCGTGATGGACTTCGC
Source organism: Myxococcota bacterium (assembly GCA_025054695.1). Lineage (GTDB taxonomy): Bacteria > Myxococcota_A > Polyangia > Polyangiales > JANWZI01 > JANWZI01. Next base: position 30,309 of record JANWZI010000043.1, read on the forward strand.
ACGCGACCGTCGCGTCGACCCGCGCGTCGCGGCCTACGGTCTGGCGCTCGAGCGGCTTAAGACGGCCTACGCGGAACGGGGAATTTTCCCCTGACCGTCCACGGACCCTCGCTCCGTCGCGGCCGGCGGCGTCGGGTCCGGACTGCTTCGTCGCCGGCGCAGGCGCGCGAGCACCGCAATCGCAACCAGGCACGCGGTGGTGGCGGCGATCAGGGGCGGCGCGCGCTCGCGCCAACGACCGAGGCGGAGCGCCGGTTGCTGCGGCGGAGCGGGGATGGGCGCGGCGTCCATGCCCTCGAACGGGTCTCGCGCGGCGAGGCGGCTCGGCGGCGGCTCGGGAGCGAAGACCAGCAAGTGATTGAGCACCTCGCGCTCTCGGCCGCGTCGGCGTGCGCGCTCCGAGGACGGCGCGGCGCTCGTCTCGATCAGGTCCTCGAGCCAGTGTCCGCACGGGACGTTGACGATCCCACCGAGCGGGCGGACGAACAGCGCGCTCGAGCCCCCGCCGTCGAGGTTGATCGCGTCGTGCGCGCCGAGCTCGACGAGCAGGTCCGCCGCTTCGTACAGATCGAGCCCACGGCTCGACGGCTGCCGGCCGTCGGCGACGACGAGCCAGAGCGTGCGGCCGTCGCGCGAGACGCCCGCGATCGTGCGCGGATGGCGCCGCCGCGGCTCGGGCGACGCCTCGATTGCGGCCGTATCGGGCCGGCCGTCGCGCACGAGCATCGGGGCCCCGCTCACCGCCGCGCGAAGCCGTGACGTCGTCAGAGCGGCCTCGTCGACCACCTGCTCCGGCGGGCTGATCCATACCCGTCCGTCCTCGCCGACCGCCACGAATCCCCACAGCGCGTCGTCGGCCGCACGCGACCAGCGCTTGCCCTCGCCCACGGCGAGACCCTCGGGAGCGCCGAACGGTCCCCAGAACCCGCCGTTGACCGCAGCCGTCGCGCCGCGCCGGTGGGCCTGTTCGCTGACCGTGGACCACCGGTCGTGCTCGGCCGTCGCCTCGACGCGCACGCCCGCGACGCGCAGATCCACGCGCAGCGCGTGCACCACGAGGGCAGGACGCTGCTGCTCGCGGCGCATGTAGCGAAGCCCCGGGCGGACCTCGGACCAGATTTCCGTGCGTTGCGCCATCGCCTCGCCAGCGACGAGCAGGCCGAGAACGGGGCCGAGACGCTTCACGCGGGCACCGCCCGTGCAACCGGCGAGCCCGTGCCTCCGAAACCCTCGAAAACACGCTCTTACGGCGCCGGGCTGAGCGACCGCCGTGGCGCGGTGGACACGAGAACTGGCCCGCCGGACACGCCCGCGGGACGATCTCCCGTCACGCCTGCCGTGCTGACGCTGCTCCTGTTGGCCTGGCTCGCCTGCTCCATGCTCGGCTGCGTCGAGTCGTCCACGACTCGTTCGACCGATCGGTCCCTCGCGCCCTCCGCGCCGGATCCGATGTCCGAGGGCGTGGCTGCTCGCCCCCTGACCCCGGACACTGCCCAACCCACGCCGACGCGGGACAGATCGGCGTGGGGCTCGGGTGCGGCCACACCCTCGCTGCTCGTCGCGTCGCATGGGGCGCCCCGAATGGGCGCGCCGGGGCGTCGTCCACGAGCGCCGTCGGGCGAGACGTACTTTCTCGGGCAGCCCGAGAGCGCGGTGCTGCGTGCGCTCGCGACCGAGCCCGTCGCCCACGCCGTCAAGGGCAGCGGAGGCCGAAGTCTCGCGTTCAAGCTCACGCTCGCCGACGGAACGGTGGGTTACTTCAAGCCCTCGCAGACCTTTTCGGCGTCGCGATGGTGGTCGGAAGTGGTCAGTCACTACCTCGACCGGGCGCTCGGCCTGGGGCGCGTGCCGCCCACCGTTTCGCGCCGCCTTCCGTGGGCACCGCTCGCGCAGCTTGCCGCGGGCGACCGACGCCTCGGCGAAGTGCTCGTCGAAGACGACGGAACCGTTCGCGGCGCGCTCATCGGCTGGGTCGAGGGCGGGCTCGACCCGCTGCTTCTCGGTCCGGGTTGGGAGCGCTGGATCCGCATCGAAGGCCCGCTCGCGCACACGCCCTACCAGCGGCCACGCGCATGGGCGCGCGGGAACGCCGGAGACGACGCAGGTGTGGACGACGGGCGTGGTGAGCACGACGACCCGGAGCTGCCGCCCGCGCAGGCGCCCGATCGTCCCGACCGGCCCGCGGAGCTGTCCGACATGATCGCGTTCGACTATCTGACGGCGAACGTCGATCGGTGGGGCGGCGGCTTCACCAACGTGCGCTACCGCCGGCCCGCGAACGACCGCCGGCTGATCTTCCTCGACAACAGCGCCGGATTCCCGCCGGGTCTGGGGCACGTGCCGGTCATGGAGGCGCGGCTCGAGGCCCTGCAGCGCTTTCGTCGTTCC
>JANWZI010000044.1 GCA_025054695.1 Myxococcota bacterium
AGGCCGACGCGACGGCGGGACCCGACTCAGGAGCGTGCTTTGAAGCGCGGGCAGGGGCCACTCTGGGCGTGGGCTTCGTGCTCGGGCTGAAAATCCCCGCGGGGCCGCTCGTCGAATTCGGCTCGGTTTCGGCCGACTTCGATCTGTTCTCCGTTCCGGTGGCCGCTCGCCCTTGCGAGGCGCCGTCGGGCACCAACAGCCTACCGCCGGGGTCGGGGCCCGACTTCGAGCGACTCGCCATGCCGACGTTCACGCCCGTTTCGGTCGTCCGCACGGGCCTCGTCGCGCACCATCCCCCTGCGGTCGATGATTTGCAGCGGTTGCGCATGCTCCGCACCATCGACGGGCGTCTGCTGCTGACGGGCCCTCACCTGCAGGCCGCGGTTAAGGTCACCGAGCAAGGCGACGTGGTCTGGGCGCGCCGCTACGTCGATCCCGCCGCGCCGCGCATGGACGGACTGCCGCCCGATCGCGTCCCGCTCGCGCCCGTCGCGGCGGCTCCGACCCAGGACGCGAGGCTGCTCGTGTTGACGCACCCGCGCGGCTGGATGCTCGTGCGTCAGGACGGCACGGTGGATGCGGCGCATCGCGTGACCGCGCCCGCGGCAGGCTCGTTCTCGTTCCAGGGGAGCCACGAGCACGCACGGCGTCTGGTCGATGCGCTGCCCATCGACGACGGCCACGTCGTCGTCGGCGCGATGGTGCCCCCGAGCGCGGCGCCCGACAGCGGACCGGTGCGCGCACTGCTCGTATGGCTCGACGAAACGGGAGCGGTGCGCCAGGCGACGAGCTACGAACGGCCCGGGCACCATCTGTTCCCGCGGCAGATCCATCGGCTCGGCGCCGGGCTCGCGATGACGGCCGTCGAGGTCGGCTCGACGCGCACCGAGCGACGCGCGTTGCTCGTGCGGCTGTCGAACGAGGGCGAGGTGCTCGGAGCCACTCGATTCGCGTGCATGGAGCTCGACGAGCAGGCCGATCAACCCCAGGCCTCGCTCGTCTCGCGCGAAGGCGCGCTCGTCGTCGCCCTGTCGGTCGGTGACCTTTATCGGGGCGCGATATTCACCTTCTCGCCGGACGGCACGCCGCGGGGCAGCGCGCTGTTGCGTCCGGGAAGCGGGGTCGACGAACTGACGCCCAGCGGCATCGTCGAGCTGCCGACGTCCGGCTACGTGCTCACGGGCACCTACCAGGTGGGTTTCGAGCCGCCGGAGCAGCTCACGGCGAGCCTCGACGCCTCGGGTCGGTTGCAGTGGCTGTCCGGAGCACGCCTCGAGTCGGACATGGGTGAGATCCGGGATGCGGGCCGCGGCGACCTCGTCGCGACCGACGACGGGGGTCTGTTCGTCGCCTCGACGAGCGTCGGGCGCAACGCGACGGCGCCGGATCGGCTTTGGCTCACCAAAGCGTTCGCGCGCGACGGAACCGTTTCGTTCCGCGACGGCACCGCGACGCGCTTTGCGTCTCGGATGTACGTGAACGCGCCGTGCACGCCGCGCATCGAGTCGGTCCCGGTGATGCGGCATGCCGTGAGCGTCGAAACGGCGAGCTTCACGCCGGTCGTCGAACCCGTCTCGTCGACCACGGAACGGATTTCGCCGTGAGGTCGCCGGCCGCGGAGCCATGGCGGATCGATCGCGCGCTCGGTTCGGCCATCGGCTCGTAGCGCGGCCCCGGCACGGGCCGACGATCTCGGCTCCGAGGCGCGGCGGCGACGTCCATCTACGGAACCCGCGTGGCGGCTCGGGTTTGCCGAGGTGTGGACTGCAGGCGGAATGGCTCGACGCTCGCGCGATGCGTCGGCTCGGGGACGGTGGTCATCTGGCCGGTGCCCGAGGGCACCACGGTGGTCGGCGTGCCCGGCCGCACCATACCGCGCCGCGCGGACCGGCGCGCGCGCTTCGACGCGACGCTCGATCACGCGAACCGGCCCGATCCCGTCGCGGAGCTGCCGCGAGAGCTTTGTGATCGATACGAACGGCTACGCGCTTGCGTCCAAGCGCTGGAGCGATTCATGGGCGCGTAGGCGTCGGCCGAGGAGGACTCCGGCCTCGTCGATGCCGACGAGGCCGCGGTCGATCGGTCGTCCCACCCGAGCTGGATTCCCCCTCGGTCGCCCCGGGTGCGGGGGCGGGGTCGGGCCGGCGGTTGCTCGGTCGCGATCCAGCGGCTCGAGCGGAACCGTGAGACCACCTGCCCGCGTCCGTGCGAAACATGATATGGATACGAGGGTTGAATCGCTCGAAGGCGTTCGATCCATCACGGCACACGCGCTCCTCAAGAGGTGAGATTCGTGCCCACGTCACGTAGCGCACTGCAATCGAAGAGGACGTGGGCGAGGTCCTACGCCGCGGCTCGCGGCTCCGCGACCCTGGGACCCGGTGGGCGGGTGCGGCGCTCCATGGACTTCGTGGGGCTGCGCGTCGCGTTCGCCATCCTCGCCGTGGGATGCGGAGGTGGCGCGGGCAACGACGATTGCGGGCCCAATTCGTGCGGGCGCTGTGCGCCGGGATGCGTCCAGGTCGATCGGTGCATCGAAGGGCGGTGGCATTGCGAATGCCGCTGCGACGACGGAGGGGGAACGGATGCACCCGGCACGGACGCACCGACGACGGATGCAACGCCCGACGGGCCGACGAGCTCGGATGGGCCCGCCCCGGACGTCTCCGACCCCTGTGCCCTGTGCACGAACGCGGTGGTCGAGTTCGGGCCGGAGGGTGGCAAGACGGCCGTCGACGACGACTTCGAGCTGCGGCCGTGCCGCACGTTCGCGGCGCAACGCACGAACCGAAGCGGCGGAGCTTCCGTCGGCTGTGACAGCGAGATTCCGTGCCTCGGCGACGCCATCACGATCGGCGACGTGCTCGGTGCGCTCGCGCACCCGGACGTGCGCGCCGCGTTCGTGGCGGCGCCGGTGCTCTATGGGCGTGACCCGCGGCCGGCGGACGGATCCGTATACCGAATCGCAATCGGCGAGGACGAAGTGCTGGTCGGGGATGATTGCAGGGCCAGCGATCCGTCGTGTCGGCCCGTCCCTCACGGCGTTCGGCAGGCCGTCGATCGGCTTCAGGCCCTCACCCGGCAGCAGCTCGGCTTGGGGCGCTGCGCGCTCGATTGGCCGGAGCGGTCCAACTGACGTCAGCGGTCCGCGCGCGCGGCGGCACACCGGACGCATTTCCACACCCGGCTCCTCGCCGATCTCGAAGCCGGCGGCAGCGGCCAAATCGGAGGCCGAAGCCGATGTCGACATCGGGCCCGGTTTGGACGCCCAAGACCGAGTTGGGGACCTCGGCCCGACCACGTCGGTACGCGGTCGACGATGGCATGCGCGCTCCGTCTCGACCCGGCTCCGTGCTGCGCCGATGGGCATACGCACAGGATGGGTCGTGACACGAACGGCATACCCGTGGTGCGAACCATGCCGCGGTGTCATGGTAGCCCGACATGGAGGACCAGCCCGGCACGCTCGTCGCGGGTCGATACGAGCTCGTCGAGCTCGCCGGCCGCGGGGGCATGGCGACCGTCTGGCGTGCCGTCGCGCGGGGGGCGGCCGGCTTCGAGCGCACGGTGGCCCTCAAGCGCATCCACGAGGCGCTGCTGCGCGACGCGGAGCTCGTCGCGATGTTCGTCGAAGAGGCACGGGTCGGCTCGCGGCTCCAGCACCCGAACATCGTGCAGGTGCTCGACTTCGGCAGTGACGGCCGCGGCTACTTCCTTGTGATGGAGTGGGTCGAGGGCATCGACCTGAGCCGTTGGGTGCGCGCGTACGTCGAGCACGGCGAGCCGACGCCGTGGTGGATCGTCGCCTCGATCGGGATCGAGCTGTTGCGCGCCCTGGCCGCGGCGCACGCCCACCTCGACGACGCGGGCCGCCCGGCGCCCGTCATCCACCGCGACGTCGATCCGCACAACGTGCTGCTGTCGGTGGGCGGCACCGTCAAGCTCACCGACTTCGGCCTGGCGCGCGCCATGGACCGCGCGCGCATGACCGTGCCCGGCATCGTCAAGGGGAAGTTCGGCTATCTGGCGCCCGAGACGACGTTCGGACACCCGCCGACCGTCGCGTCCGACGTCTACGCGGCGGGCATCGTCCTGTGGGAGGCCCTCGCCGGAAGACGTCTGTTCGACGGGGCGAGCGACATGGACGTGCTGCTCGCTTGCCGCCAGGCGCACGTGCCGGCCATCCGGTCGCTCCGACCGGACGTGCCGGATGCGCTCGAGACCGCCATTCACATCCTGCTGTCCCGCCATCCCGCGCACCGTCCCGCCTCGGCCGACGAGGCCGCGCGGATGCTCGCGGACGTGCTGCGCTTGCAACCGGTACGCGCCGACGCGACGGAAATCGCGCGCAGCGTCGCCCTCGCGCGTTCGCGCGTGCCGAGGGGACCGCACGCGCTTCTTCGGCCGCCACGCGAGGCCATCGCCGACCTTCTGCGACCTCCGCCACGCAGCGGTGCCACCCCGGCGACCGCACCGCACGCGCGCCCGGCGTTGCTCGTCGTGCCGAGCGAGCCCGCCATCGACGTCGGAGTCATTCCCCTGACGCGCCGCAAGGACGAATGACGGAGCCCATCGCGTCGCTCGAACGCTGGCGCGGGGCGTTCGAGAACGGGGCCGAGACCGAGGCCGAGCCCGAGCCCGAGCCCGAAACTCGAGTCCGAATGCGACACGACGAGCGTCCCATCAAAACGACGGAGCCCCGCCGTCAGTACGGCGCCGTCGTGCTCGACGGTGCGCGTGAGGGCGCGGGCCGACGCTCCAGACGCATCACGGCACGCACGGTGCGCGGCGCGCCGTCCACGGGAGTGCGCAATCGACCTTGCAACAGCCGCCGTCGAAGACACGCGCGCGCCTCGTCCGACAGGCCACCGCTCACCTCGGCGCGGGTGACGATTCCCGTGCGACTGACGGTGGCCTCGAGGACGACGTCGAGGGGCGGGCCGTCCGCGCGGCGGTCTTGCGCACCGGCACACGCATCGGGGTCTCCGACCAAGGCCGCGAGCTCCGCGCTCAAATCTCGCGCGTCGTGTGCCGGCGACGTTGCGGACCGCGCCGCCTCCGTTCCCGAAGAAACGGAGGGTGCATCTCGACCGGACGGCTCGGCCGTTTCGGGTCGAGGCACGAGCGGGACGCGATCGCGTCCGGGCTGGAACGGGCCACCGCCGGGTGGACCCGCATTCAAGGGCTCGCCGGCGCGAGCCGGGATCTGAGGCCCACGCCCCGGCGCATCGCGTTCCGCCTTCGGTTCGCACGCGACCCCCATCGCGGCAAGCAACCACGCCGCGCACGCGGACTTCACGACTGGTTCTTCGCGACTTGCACGACGAGCGAACGATCGGCGTGCGTGCGGCCGGAGAGCCCTCGGATCACCGCGTCGGCGCGATCGCGCAGCACCTCGACGAACGAATGCTTCTCCCGCACGCGGATGCGGCCCAGATCACTGCGGCGCACCCCGCCGTGCTCGCGCACCAGGCGGCCCAACTCGCCGGCGCGGATCCCGTCGCGCCGGCCCACGTTGACGAAGAGCCGGACCATGCCCTCGGCCGCCGGCTCGTCGACGTCGGCGTCGGCGTCCGCGTCCGGCTCGGATGGCGTCGCTTCGAACGGTGCCGGCGCGGCAGCGCCTTGAGCCGCGCCCGGTTCGTCGATGCCGGATCGCGCAGTCTCCGGAGGCGTGGCCGGCTCCGCCGCACGCCCGACCGAGGGCACCTCGAGGTCTGGCGTCGACGCCGACGCCGTTTCGGGTGAGCTCGCGGGGCTCGCACGAGTCCCTCGCTCGGGTTCCGCGCGCGGCGGGGGCACGCTCGGCGCACGGGGGCGTCGAGCGCGTCGCGCCACGACCGAACGCTCCTGCTCGTCGACCGCGGGCCCCAGCACGCGGACGAGCAGCGCGGCGACCAGGCGCTCGGCGTCGGCATGACCGAGCAAGCGGCGCGCCGTGCCCAGGTCAAGCTCTCCCGGCCGGTCGGACCCGACCGTTCGCTCGAGCGCGGCGATCCGGTCGGCCTCGATCCGCGCGCGCATTTCGGCTGCGGTCGGCAGCGAGCGCTCGATCGGAGAAATACCGTATTGCAGACGGAGGTAGTACAGCGAGCCGAGCTCCTGGGGCGAAACGAGCGAAATCGCCGTGCCCGTGCGCCCGGCGCGACCGGTTCGACCCGTGCGGTGCACGTACTGCTCGACGGCCTCGGGAAATGTGTAGTTGACGACGTGGGTGAGGTGCGAAATGTCGATGCCGCGCGCCGCCACGTCCGTCGCGACCATCAGCCGCAGCTCGCCGCGTCGCGACCGTTCCACAACGGCCTCGCGCTCCGCCTGCGGCAGGTCCCCGTTGAGCCAGTCCGCCTCGTAGCCGGCGGCCCGCAGCGCGGCGGCGACGGCCTCGGTCTCCGCCTTTGTATTGCAGAATACAATCGCACTCTCCGGATCCTCGACGTCGAGGATCCGCACCAGATCCCGCTCGCGGCTCGTGCCCGAAACGAAATAGACGTAGTGGGCGATGCCCTCGGCCCCGACGCGGTCCGACGAAAGTCCGAGAAACTGTGGCTCGCGCAGGTAGGACGCCGCGAGACGGCGAACCCGGTCGTCGATCGTTGCCGAGAAGAGCATCGTCTGGCGGCGGGCGGGCAACTGCGCGACGATCGCGCCCAGTTCCTCGGCGAATCCCATCGAGAGCATCTCGTCGGCCTCGTCGAGTACGAGCACGCGGATGCCCGAGGGGTCGAGCGTGCCCCGACGCAGATGGTCGAGCACGCGGCCCGGGGTCCCCGACACGATCTCGGCTCCGCGCTGCAGCTCGCGCACCTGCCGCTCCATCGACGCGCCGCCGTAGAGAGCGACCGGCCGCACGCCCCGGTGCACGCCGAGCCGCTCGATCTCGCGCGCGGTCTGCAGCGCGAGCTCACGGGTCGGCGCGAGCACGAGCGCCTGCACGCCCCCGCCCGGCCGGACCAGACGATCGACGAGCGGCAGCCCGAACGCCGCCGTCTTGCCGGTACCCGTCTGCGCCTGCACGATGAGATCACGCCCGGTGACCGCCGGCTCGAACGTCGCGAGCTGCACGGGCATCGGTCGCGTCCAGCCGATCTCGTCGACGGCGCGACGCACCTCGGCCGACAGCGGCAGCGCGTCGAACGTGGCGGTCGAGCCCGCGTCTGCAGCGACCGTGCCGAATTGCGCACTCATGGAACGGTGCCTCGACCCGACGCGGAGCCGCGCGCGACATCGGCACGCGCCGCGCGTTCGAAGCGTGCCGCCGCCGCGTCGAGATCGTCCGCCAGCCGACGCAGGGCCCGTGCGCGGGCCGCATCGCACACCTCGCTCGCTCGCTCGACCCGCCGACGTACACCGGACGAAGCATCGGGTGGCGTTGGGGCATCGGAGGCGACCGCCGACGCCGTCTCGGCGGCACCCGCGTGGGTGGCGCGCCGCATAGCGGCGGCGATCACAGCGTCCACGGCCGCTTCCATGGCCGCGCGACAGCTCGCCTCGTCGACCGCTACGCCGCGGCTCGTGCCGTAGACTTGCGGCGGCACGGACCAGAGCCCCACACCGACGAGGTACGACAGCAGGCAGACGTACAGCGCCGAGCCGACGCTTCGACCCCAGCGCGCGGCAGCCTGGTCGCCGTTGCTCGCAGCGTCCTGCACGGGCGCGAAGCATCGGAAAGGAGCCCGTTTCTGTCAACGGGCGCGATCCCGGCGTCGCGTCTCGGCGCATCGCACCACCAAAGCCCCATGGCATCGCGCGGCTCAGGATCCGCGCAGAACCTACGCGTCCGACCGCTCTGGTCACGTCGGCTGACGTTGCCGGAGGGGGTTGCCGGCGGATGTCCGAGTCCGAGTCCGCGGCCGAGTCGGAGTCCGGGTCCGAGACAGAGTCCGAGCCCGAGCCCGATCCCGAGCCCGAATCCGAATCCGACCCCGACTCCGAGGCCGAGACAGACTCCGAGCCCGCGTCTGAGTCCGAGTCCGAGTCGGAGTCCGAGTCCGAGCCCGAGCCCGAGTCCGAGCCCGATCCCGATCCCGATCCGGAACCCGACTCCTCGCCATCAGCCCAGGTCGGCGCGGCCCTCCGACCGGTTCGCCCCCTCGCCCACGGCGCGAAGGAACGCCCGTTCGAGCGTCTGACGCATCGGAGCGAGGTGCCGCACGGTGACGCCGACCGAAAGCGCGACCTCGAGCACCAGGCGTGCCGTCGCCGCCGCGGGCAGCCGGACCTCGAGGCCCCCGGGGCGTTCCTCGACGAGGCACCCGGCCGCTTCCAGGCCACGGCGCAGTGCCGCTGGCTCACCGCGTGTCCGCACTTCGAACGTCTCCCTATCGGTCTGGAGCAACCGCGCGAGGGGACCCGCGTACAGCACCTCGCCCGACGAGAGCAGGACGACCTGGTCGCACGTGCGCTCGACGTCGGGAAGAATGTGCGTGGACAGAATCACGCTCGCGCCCGTGCGTCGCGGGATCTCGACGACCAGATCGAGCATCTCCTCCCGTCCGCGTGGGTCGAGGCCACTCGTCGGCTCGTCGAGCAACAGCAACGCGGGATCGGCGACGAGCGCCTGGGCCAGCCGCGCGCGCTGCTTCATCCCCGTCGAGAACGAGCCGAGCTTGCGGTATCGCGCCTCCCCCAGGCCGCAGTCGTGCAGGACGCGGTGGGCGCGTCCGATGGCCTGCGCGCGCGGCAATCCGCACAGCTCGGCCGCCAGTGTCACGTACTCGAGCGCCGTCAAATCGGGCAACACCGCGTCGCCCTCGGGCATGTATCCGAGGCGGGCACGCACGGCGAACGGCTCGCGGGCGACGTCGAATCCGAGCACGCGGACGCTGCCGCGGTCCGGGGCGATGAGCCCGAGCAGCACGCGCAGCATCGTGCTCTTGCCGGCGCCGTTCGGTCCGAGCAGGCCGATGCGGCCGGGGGCGAGCACGAGCGAGACGTCGCGCAGCGCCCGCAACTCTCCGTAACGCTTCTCGAGGCCCGAAATCTCGCAGAGCGCACCGGCGACGTCGGAACGCGTCGTTCCAGTGGCGGCCGCGGATGCCTCGGTCACGTCTCCGCCTCCCGTCGACCAGGGATGCCGATCGGAGCGTTCGGGCAGTCCGATCGCATCGGGACGTCCGGCATGCGGTCCGGCTCCGTCCTTACGCGCACGCGCACCGGCACACAACCCCACGAGGGCGCACCGCGCCTCACGTCGAGGACGTTCCGTCGTCCGATCGGGCACGCCGATCGGGCGGCGGACTCGCGCTACCCCGAGGTCCGGTCTCGGGTCGGTAGACGTAGCCTTGGTGCTGGTAGATGCAGATCCGGTCGCGCCCGTCGCGCTTGGCCTCGTAGAGGGCTTCGTCGGCCGCGCGCAGCAGGTCGTCCTTGCTTCGCACGTCGCGGCTCGGGAAGAGCGCGACACCCACCGAGACGGTGACCGCGATGGATCGCCCCTCGGCCCGCACCGGAACGCTGCCGATCGATCTCCAGACGCGCTCGGCGACCGCGACCGCGCCCGCGAAGTGCGTGCTCGGGAGCACGAGCAGGAACTCCTCGCCGCCGTATCGGGCCACGACGTCGATCTCGCGCACCGAACGACGCAGTCGCGTGGCGACCTCGGCGAGGACCGCGTCTCCCGCCGCGTGCCCGTGCTCGTCGTTGACGCGCTTGAAATGATCGACGTCGATCATCGCGCACGCGAGCGGCTCGCGGTAACGCTCGGCGCGCTTGAATTCCTCCCCGAGGCGCTCGTGCAGATAGCGATAATTGTACAGCCCCGTCAATTCGTCGCGCACCGCGAGCTCGGCGAGCCGGGCACGGGCCGCGGCCAGCTCGTCGTGCAAGGCTTTGATGCGGAGCATCGCGCCGAGCCGCGCGAGCAGCTCCCGCTCGTCGAACGGCTTGCAGACGTAGTCGTCCGCGCCGATCCGCAACCCCTCGATCCGGCTCTGCGTGTCGGTGCGTGCCGTCACGAGGAGCACGGGGACGAATGCGTCGGCCGTCATCGACTTGATGAGCCGGCACGCGTCCAGTCCGTTCATCCCCGGCATGATCACGTCGAGCAGCACCGCATCCACGCCCCCGCGCGCGACGAGATCGATGACGCCCTGTGTCGAGTCGACTGCATCGACACGCATCCCGTTCGCCTCGAGCAACCCCGTCAAGTAGTGCCGCGTGATCGCATCGTCGTCCGCGACGACGATGCGAGGCGCCTGGCGCGGTCGCTCGGCAACCACCCCGTATCGATCCTAGCAGCCGCCGTCGTGATTCCCAACGGGGCCGACCGACGCGCCGAGCCGGTCGGGCCATTGGATCAACAGGAGGTCTCCTTCCGATACCGAGTGGCATCCGACTGCGAGCCCGAGCCCGAGTCCGTCTCCATGTTCGAGTCCGAGCCCGAGCCCGAGGCCGCGTCGGAGTCCGACCCTGAGCCCGAGCCCGAGTCCGTAACCGAGTCCGTGACCGAGGTCGAGATGCCGCCCAATCCCCGGATCACGCCAGCGTCCGACGCCGTCAGCTCGTCAGCACGATGCGCGTGACCTCCGGCGGAGCGCCCACCCGCGCCGGGGGGCCTGCCACGCCGAAGCCCCGATTGACGTAGAGCCTCGAGCCGTCCCGCTCATACAGCCCCGCGACGTAACCGTACGGCAACACCCAGTCGGCGAGCCGGGGGCCGATGTTGACCTGGCCGCCATGCGTGTGGCCCGAGAGCTGAAGGCCGACGCGCGGCGCCGCGCGCGGGAAGTAGACCGGATTGTGACAGAGCAGCAGGACGGGCGCGTCGGAGGGCTGGCCCGCGAGCGCACGCTCGAGGTCCGCTTCGCCCATCCAGGGGTCGTCGACACCGGCCAGAACGAAACCGTGATCCGCGTCGCCGAGACGCGCCGCCGCATTGACGAGCGTGCGCGCTCCCGCGCGCTCGAGCGCGTCGAGGATCGCGCCCACGCCGGCGTAGTAGTCGTGATTGCCGGGCACCGCCGCCACTCCGTCGCGCGCGAGCTCGACGAGACGCGCGGTCAACCGGCCCACGAGAACCGCGTGACGCGGGTCGTGATCGACGAGATCCCCGGTGAGCACCACCAGGTCGGGTCGCGCGGCTCGAACGAGATCGACGGCGATGGCGAGCTCGCGCTCACCGGCGAACGTTCCGAAGTGCAGATCGCTCAGCTGCACGATCGTGTACCCGTCGAGTCGCCGGTCCAGGCCGGGCAGCGGCACGGGAACCGTCTCGACGCGGTAGTCGTGACGGCCGACGAGGGCCCCGTAGAGCGAGGAGCCCGCGCCCGTCGCGGCGGCCGCCGCAAGCGCGCCACGCACCACGAGCTCTCGCCGACCGAGAGTCGCGCTGCGTTCTGCGGAGTTGGGTGCGCCCGGCTCGGATACGGAATTCGCATGCTTCGAATGCGACCCCTCCCCTTCGGGCGCGTCGGGTTTTCGTGTCGGCAGGCGACGACGCAGCCGCGCGCCCAGCCTCGTCAGACCCGCCCCGGCGTCGACGAGCAGGAACAGGACGCCGCTGACGAGCACTGCGAGCATCAGGGTCGAGCCCGCGATCGCGAGCGGCGCGGCCCACGAGCCCGCGGCCTCGTCGAGCCGGCCGGCCGCGCGCCCGACCAGCATCGCGACCCGGCCGCCGGCGAGAACCGCCGCGAGCGCCCGCCGTCCTGCCCGCTGCAGCCCCAGCAGCCAGGCGAGCCGCCGGTGCACGTACACGCAGAGAGCCGCGAGCAACGTGACCAGCACGAGCAGGAACAGCACGAATCGCAGAACCATGGCGCCGACTCGACCGCCTCGGCGCGGTGCACGCCGCGTCCGTTGCCATGGTGCGCGCGGCTGGCGCCGTCAAGGTGCACGCCCGTCGACGGGTGGCGGCGCCACGCCTCGGTACCGGTACCGTGGCGCGAGCCGCTCCACGAGGGGCTCCGCCGGGGTCACGGGGGGTAACGCGAAGCGTCGCGGTCCCAAGTCGAGCTCGGATCGGAGCGCCCGTGCGCCCGTGCGACACCCGCGTCGGACCGCCGCTAACCGTCCCGGCGCCGACGCAGGTCGGAGAGCCGATCCCAGGCCGCGTCGACGGCGCGCGGGGCGAGCGGAACCGTGAGCACGCGCAGTCGCAGCACGACGCGCGTGACCGTGCTCGTGTTGACGAAGCCTTTGCGCGGCGGAACGTACTCGAAAACCGCTTCGGTGCCGGGCCTCGGAATCGGAGAGCACAGTTCCATCGCCTCGTCCTCTTTGCGCTGGCCGCCCGCGAGCAAGGAACCGAGCAAGGGGTGCTTCAGGTCGACCACCCCCGATGCGCGGTCGATGACCTGGATGCAACGCATGGCCCAATCGCACGCGTAGATCCGATTCTGGGTCCAGACCTCCAGCGCGCACCAGCGCTCGTGCCGCATACCCTCCTGGGCGCGTTCGTAGACGAGCTCGACCTCGACGAACGGCGGAAGGGTAACGACGGTCGGCTCGGGCTCGTCGAAATCGAACCGCGCCCCCGGCGTCCCGTGGACAACCGCACCGGCGGTATCCAGGGCTTGCGACGGGTCGCTCACCCCCCGCTGGGTTTTTTGCATGAACCGTCGGCTCCGATCGCGGCCACGATCATCCGTTCTCGACACACGGGCCTCCGTTTCCGGCTACTCGACAGCGTAACACCGTGATTGCGTCTACGTCGCACGGGTCGGATTCCCGCTGGACTCGCCCACATCGGCGCGACGACGAAGCCGGTTCGGCCGCCGCACGACCGCCAAAGCGCTGCCGCGTCGAGGCTGGACCGGCGCGTTGCGACGGGACTTGTCTGGAGGCGCGGAACCGCTAGAGAGCTTTCACCCCATCGTGTCCGGTCGAGTCGAGCGCGCGAACCCCGAACGGACCCGGCCGTACGGGCCGGTGCCGTCGTCGTCGAAGCGTGTCGCGAAGGCGCCGCTCGTCGTACTGGTCCTCGCTTCGACGCTCGTGCTCGGGCCGGGTGTGGCGCGCGCCGACGGAAGTCGTTGGGACACGGTCGCGCACGTCGGCACCGTGAGCTGGGGCATCGCACAGGTCGGGTTTCTGGCCGCCGACCTCTATCACGGCACCCGCAACGAGTGGCTTCCGCGGTATGCGACGTGGACGCAGGCGACGTTGATGTCCTCCGGGTCGGTCGCGGCGGGTGTGCTCACGCTTCGGTACGAGAACCGCGGCGTCTGGCTCGCGATCGCCGTCACCGATTTCGTGCTCGCCGGCTGGTTCTTCGTGCACGGCCTGCTCGGCATCATGAACCTGGAGTCGGTGCGCGACGAAGACGAAGGTGCCCCCGCGCCCGCTGCCCGATCACGCGGCCTCAGCCTGCGCGTCTCGGCGTGGCCGGGCGGCGTCGGTGCCTCGCTCGTGCTCTGACGGCGCCGTCGTCGCACCCGGGATCGGGCCACGGCGCGTCCGAGGCCGCGCGCGCCTCACCAACCCCCCATTTCGCGCAATTCGTCGGGATCCTCGTCGTCGAGATAGCCGCTTTGGAGCAGCATCACGGCCTGCTCGTACGAGAAGGCGAGGTAGACCTCGCGCGTCTCGTCGCTCCGCAGCGGGATGAGCCGTCGAACCTCGCCGCGACGTGCCAGCATCCGGTTGAAGGCACGCACCAGACTACGCACCGTCGTGGTCGGGCGCGCTTCGAGCGTGCGCAGGTCGATCTCGCCCGTTTCCAGGTACACTTCCTCGTCGTCGACGACCGCGACGACGTCGTCTCCGGAGCGCAGGACGAGCTGGCCGTCGACGGGGTCGCCGATGCGCTCGAGGACGAGCTCCTGCAGGTCGGGAGCGAGCGCCGCCATGCGCGCGACGATCTCGGGCGCTCCCAGTCCCTCCTCCGCGCGCACGAGCAGGAAGCGATCGTCTCGCCGGCGGCGCTCCGCATCCGACACCCGTCCCTCGGCGGCGTAATAGGCCTCGAGCAGATCGATTCGACGCGAAGGACCGGGCTCACCGACGAGCCGCGACGCGATACGGGACAGCTCCGGACCGCTCAGCTCCTGCATCTGGGCGCAGGCCGAGAGCGCGTTGACGAACAGCAGGTCGTCGACGACGGGGCGGCGCTCCGGCGTCGACGTCGGCTCGACGGGCGGGTCGGCCGTCGCGGTCCTCGGCGCGTCGTCCGGCGTGGTCGGTGTGCTGCCGCTCGCGCCCATGCGCTCGCGCACGCAGTGTTCCCGATCCCGATGGCCCGCTCAAGATGCGTCCCGTCCCTCGAACCCAGGGTCATGGGGGTCGCGCGGTGCCGACATGGAACGGAGGGCGTCGAGGGCGGCCCTGTCCGGGGTGAGCGACGAGGCGGAGCAGGGTTGGGCGGGCATGGACGATCGCCAGGCCCCTTCGTTTCGTGTCCCGCGTTTCACCCGACCGCGAAAACTTCCGCTCGCATCCCTCGACTCCCTTCGCAGGCTCTTTTCACCCCCGGCGCACCCCGCGCCATCAGTCGTGGAGTTACCCGCGGATGGGGGTCGACGCGCCCATCGCTTGCCGAGCATCCGTACGCTTGTTAGCGTCGCGCCCGCGAATGGCCGAAGGAATGCATCGCGCGGGCGAGTTGCCGGAGGTTCGGGACGAGGCGCCGCCCTCTCCGCGCTGGCTGCCGTTGCTCGGGCTGACGCTCTTGCTGCTCGCCGGTGTTTTTCTCGCCGTGCGCGCGACCCAGCCCGCCGACCAAGCCACCGACACGGCCGATGCCGCTCCTGGACAGGCTGCCGCGCCCAGCGAGCAAGCCGCGAAAGATCAGCCGGCTGGAGCGGATACAACACCGCGGGCTGGGGACGAGCACGCCGGTCACGCGCACTGAATTGCGGCTCGCTCGCGTCCTTCGGCGACGCCGATAGGATGCATGTCTCGTCGCGGAGACGAGGCAGAGTCGGGATCGGAGGCCGCGCTCGAGACCGAGTCGGAGTCGGAGGCCGAGTCCGAGACCGAGACCGAGCGCGAGCCCGAACCGACTTCGCGGTTGCGCGCGACGGCGCGGCTGTCCTACTGGAGCGTACTTTCGGATGGCGGCGTTTGTTCCCCGGACTGCGCCGGCGCTTGCCCGCGATCGGGCTCGCGCGGCGACGGATCGCCGTCGGATGCCCTTGGTTCTTCGATGTCGGTTTCCGAGTCGGCCGCGTTGTCCTCGCTCGGCGCCGCCTCGGTCGGCGCCGTCGTGTCCGGTTCGGATGGGCCCCGCGTGGGGCCACTCACCTGCGCGCCTGCCGCCGAAGGGCGCGCGTCCATCGCGTCGACCGTCCTGGGGTTTGCGCCGGGACGCGGTTCATCGGTGACGTACACGATCACCGTCTCCCCCGGCGTGAGCGAGGAGGCGGCCGCGCGCCGGTTGATGCGCGAAAGCGACGCGACGTCCAGGCCGTACCGCGCCGCGATCGACTCCATCGTTTCACCGGGCTGCACGATGTGACGGACGCGACGACGGCCGCGCTGCGCCTCGTGGTACTCGAAGAACTCGTCGGAACCCATCACGAGCACGCGCACGTCTCGCTCGCCGAGGACGACGGCGCGGCCCACGTCGAACGAGGGGGCGACGAACAGTTGCAAGAACATTCCGGGAACGAGGCTCGCCCGCGGATCCAGGCGGTTCCAGTGCCGCAGATCCTCCTCGCTCACGCCGAAGAACGCCGCGATCTCTTCGGCGCGGTCGCCATCGACCACGCGGTAGAAAAGCCGACGTTTGCCGGGGACGGCGGTCGGCGTGGATGGCACTGCGACGACCGGCGGCTCGGCGGGCGGCTCGACCGTGGGCTCGACGTCGGGAACGAGCAGCGGCACGCCGGGCGACACGCGCTCGCCATCGCCCAGCGCGTTGAGCGTCCGGAGGGCGCGCTCGGTCGTGCGGTACGCACGCGCCACGTCCGCGACCGATTCGCCGAAACGGACGCGATGGATGCGCGTGGCCGCCATGCGGGGTCGCAGGCGCGCGAACGCTCGCTCGAAACCGGCCGCCGCGGACGCGGGCACGATGACCCGACTGCGTGTCTCGCCCGGAGGGGTGCGGCCGCGGCGCAGCGCCGGGTTGAGCGCACGGATTTCGTCGAGCGGGACGCCCGTGGCGCGCGCGACGAGCGACAGCGGCGTGCCGCCGGGCACTTCGACCGCGGAGAGGGCGAGCGCGGCCTGCGGATCGGCTTCGTCGAAACCGAACCGCGTGCGATTGCGTGCGACGAGGGCGACGGCGCCGATCTTGGCGACGTACAGGCCCGTTTCGAACGGCAGCGCGGCCTCCAGGCGCGACAGCAGCCAGTAGTCGTTCGTGTTGTACTTGCGAATGGCGCGCAGCAGCGCGCCGTAGCCCATGTTGTAGGCGGCGAGCGCGAGCTCCCACGCGCCGAAACGCCGATGCAGGTCCGCGAGCATGCGCGCGGCGGCGCGGGTCGAGCGCTCGAAGTCCATCCGGTCGTCGCGCCAGTGGCCCGTTTCGAGTCCGTACTGTCGCGCGGCCTCGCGCATCATCTGCCACGGGCCCACCGCGCCCGCCGGCGAGCGGGCGGTCGGATCCAGCCCGCTCTCGACGACTGCGACGTGGACGAGATCCTCCGGCAGCCCCTCGGCCGCGAGCCACGAGCGCAACAGCGGGCCCC
Organism: Myxococcota bacterium; assembly: GCA_025054695.1. Lineage (GTDB taxonomy): Bacteria > Myxococcota_A > Polyangia > Polyangiales > JANWZI01 > JANWZI01. Next base: position 16,572 of record JANWZI010000044.1, read on the forward strand.
AGCGAGCCAGCCGACGCAGCCAGACGCCCATCGTGGCCCGTCCCCGCGGATCTTCTGTGAAGTAGCTTACATATCGGAGCAGTGTCTCGTCCCAGCGCAGGGGCAGGTCGGGAGCGGCGAGCGCGTCGAGGCGCCCGGTCGGCACAGGCTCGGCGACCGCCACCTGCGGCGGCGAGCCGGGCGCATCGCTCGTCACGGCGTCGGGCGCGACGCCGACGACGAATCGTGGCGCGACGTGCACGTCGACCAGGGCCGCCGCGCGCCGGGAGCCGAACATCTCGAGCTCGGCGAGCCGCAGGGCGCGCAGCTCCTCGGACTCGGGCCCGTCGTACGGGTCCGACGGCTGGGGCGTCTGTGCCCGTACGCCCGCCGCGAGCCCGAACGCGGCGACCCATCCGAGAGCTCGCGGGCAATGCACCGCGCAATCGTACCGGGCCGGCGGCTGCCGTCGCCAGTTTTGCCGCGGGCAGCGCCAAGCACCCGCACGGAGGCCGTCACTTGGATCGCGGTGGCCAACGGGTGTTGCGAGCCCGAGTCCGCGCGCGAGCCGGAGTCCGAGTCGGAGTCCGAGACCGAGCCCGAGCCCGAGTCCGAATCGGAGTCCGAGTCCGAGTCCGAGACAGAGTCGGAGTCGAAGTCCGAGTCCGGGCCCGAGAGCGAGCTCGAGCCGCGGGTCGACCACCGTGGCCGGCGGCGTCAGGCCGCGGTCCGCGACGCACGGTCCTGATCCCGTATCCGCTCCGGGGTCTTGACGCGCCCCGACGGCGGACGCGACCGTCGCGCCCATGCCTCGACCGATGGCACCGCTCGTTGCCCTGCTCGCCGTCGCCTGTGCCGGGCCGCGCCCGTCTTCTTCGACGCCCGACGAATCGCGCGACCTCGACCTCGAGCGCGAAACGCGCCGTGGCCGATCGGTTTTCTCGGCCGAAGGGACGGTGCCGGCCGGCCCGGACGTGGGAGGCAGCCGCTGGCGCTTCGTCGAAGCGCACTGCACCGAGGGGCCGCTCGACCTGTCGCGTCGCGGCTTCTCTCAGGAGTTGCGCGTGCACGCCGACGCCGAGGGGCTGCTGCTGGTTTACGACCACGCGTTCGCGGCCGAGGGGTGCACGCAGACGATCGTGCAGCGGGCGCGCCCCACGCGGGATCCGCGCCAGTGGGTGATGATCGAGGAGGCGCGGGTGGCGCAGCCCGCCACCGAAGCGTGCGAGGGCCGCATGGAGGACGAGCGGCCGGGCGAGGTGCGCCGCGCGGGTCAGTTCCTCGAGGTGCTCGTGCAGCGCTCGTTCGTCTGGTGCAACGGCTTCGAGGTCAAGATGGTCTACGCGCCGCTGCCCCCCGCGGCGCCGACGAACGACCAGCTCGCCCGTCACTGGGCTGCGCATTTCAACCGGCGAGACCCCGACGCCATCGCCGCGCTCTTCTCGGACGCCGCGTCGCTGCTCGACCCGTTCGTGCTCAACGCGACGGGGGGGCCGACGCGTCACGAGGGTCGACGAGCCATCCGCGACTGGTATGCGCAGGTGCTCTCGGGCGTCGAGTGGCTCGCGCTGCGACTCGAGTCCACCGCGCCGGGGCCCCAGCCCAATCAGATCGCGCTGCTGTGGTCGTACATGGATCCGCGCCTGGCCGAGCCGCTGCGCGGCCGCGCGCTGTTCACGGTGGCCGCGGGCGAGGTCTACGAGAACCGCTTCGAGCTGCTCTCGCCGCCCTCCGCGCCGTCCGGCACATGAGCGCGACGCGTCGGCCGAGCGCGCTGCGGCTGGTCTCGCGCGACGAGGCCGGCAGCGCCGAGCGCCGCGACGAGGGCGAACCGGGCGCGGTCCTCGTGACCGGTCTGTGCGGGCGTCTCGGGCAGCTGCTCGTGCGCCGCCTGCATCGCGTCGATCGGGTCGTCGGGATCGATCGGCGCCCGTTTCCCGGTTGCCCCGCGGACGTCGTGCACCATCAGTTCGACATCCGCCGCAAGAAGACCCGCGACGTGTTCCGCACGGGCCGGATCCGCGCGGTCGTGCACCTCGGCGTGATGCACGACCCGCGCGCGAGCGACAAGGAGCACCACAGCTGGAACGTCGTCGCGTTCCAGAAACTGCTCACCTGCCTTGAGCAGTTCGACGTCCGCAAGCTCGTCGTTCTCTCCAGCGCGAACGTCTACGGACCGCAGCCCGACAATCCGCAGTTCTTGACCGAAGAGGCCCCGCTGCTCGGCGCGCAGTCGTTCCGCCAGATCCGCGACCTCGTCGAGCTTGACATGCTCGCGCAGACGTTCTTCTGGCGCAATCCGCGCACCGAGACCGTCATCCTGCGCCCCTGTCACATCCTGGGCGCGGTGCGCAATGCCCCGAGCAACTATTTGCGTCTCCAGCGCCCCGTCACGATCCTCGGCTTTGATCCGATGGTGCAGCCCATCCACGAGCGCGACGTCGTCGAGGCCATCCTGCTCGCGCTGCGTCCCGGCGTGCGCGGGATCTACAACCTGCGCGGACCGGGCGAGCTGCCGCTCTCGCGCGTGCTCGAGATGCTCGGCCGCCGGCCGTTGCCCTTGCCCGCGCCCGTGGCCCAGGCCGTCCTGGAGCGCATGTGGCGGCTACGGCTGACCTCGTTCCCGCCCCCCGAAATCGACCACATCCGCTACGTCTGCATGGTCGACGACACACGCGCGCGCACCGAGCTCGGCTTCCGCCCGCGGTACGGGTTGCGGGAGACGATCGAGGCCGTCGAGACCGAGCTCTGACGGCCTCGTCCGAGGAGATGGCCGGCGCCGGAGCGCGACGGAGACCGAGACCGGGTCGGAGCCCGAGCCGCAGTCCGAGTCCGAGTCCGAGCCCGAATCCGAGTCGACATCCCGGCGTGGCGATGGACGCGGCGAGGGCCCGCAGCGGTCACACCCCGACGCTCGGCCCTTCGTCCGCCGTCCCGCCGTTGTTATCCTCGCCGCCCCCGTGACTTCGCGGCCATGATCGACGCGAACTCGCTCTCGCCCGCGCCCCGGATCACGCCGCTCGGCACGGCATCGGTTCGCCTCTTCGTGCCGTCGCGCACGCGACACGGTGCCGTCATCGATTCCGAGATCGTTCAATCCTGGCTGAGTCGGGCCTGCCAGCGTCTCGAGCGCCTGTTCGGGGGTGCGAGCCCGGTGGCGATCACGGGTTCGTTCACCCACGACGACGGTCGGATCACCCGCGAGCAGATCCGGGTCGTCGAATCGAAGACGTCCGCCGATCGCCTCCTCGCCCAGGAGCTTCGCGCCGATCTGGCCACGTTCGCGAGTGAAATGTGCTCCCACCTGCACCAGGAGTGCGTGATGTTCACCTGGGGCGACGCGGCCTACCTCGTCCACGCGGACGCCGCCGCCCGTGGGCCCGCCACGCTGCGCTTCGCGCAGCTCGAGGAGCGAAGCCAGCTCAAGCATCTGACCATGGGCTGGGCGAGCATCGACCGGCCCGGGCGCATCGCCCAGCTGCTGTCGCTCGACCAGTGGCGGCCCGTGGGTACCGTGGCCGACACCGATCCACACGAGGGCCCGCGCTGGGTCCTGCGGGCCGTTCTGGACGATCCGGAGGCCCGGCGGGAACGCCGCGCCTGGTCCTGGGAAGCGGGCGCGGACACCCTGCATGCCTGGCGCGACTCGCTCCGACGGCGTGCGCGCCAGGGCCGGGACGGGAGCGCGGCACGCCCCGCCGACGGCGACCTGCTGTTTCTGCCGAGCCGTGAGCAGGACGCCATCGACGTCGCTCTGTTGACATCGAACGGCCCCGTCGGACCCCGAACCCTGCGCTGCAGGCACAACCACCTCGTCCCGGTGACCCGGCATCTGTTGTTGCGCATGCTGCGACGCGAGTGGGGCGAGCTCGAAGCCGATCTCGAGCAACGCGCGCTGGACCGATCCTTTTTTACGGAGATCAGCCATCTGCGCGAGCGCATCGAACGGGAGGCGCGAGCTTCCCTGCGGCAATCCACCGGCCACGCGGCCGCGCCCCGTGCGCGTGGATCGCAAAGCGAGGCGAACCGACGCGCCTTCCGATTCTCCGTGCGCACCGTCGGCCGCATGGTCTTTCTGCGCTTCATCGCGCAAAAGGGATGGCTCCCCGGTGGCGTCGACGGTCTGCGCACTGCGTTCGACCGCGTCCGCCGAGATTTCTACGTGCGTTTCGTTCGACCCCTCTGGCACGAAATCTTGCATCGGCCACCCGCCGAGCGGCCCTCGGGTCTGGATCCCGTCTTCGCCGATCTCGCACGCGAGGGCCGGTACCCCTATCTCGACGGGGGCCTGTTCGAACGGGAGCCCGACGAGCCGGCGGTCGCCCTGCCCGACGAGCTGTTCGATCCGCGCCGCGACGGATCGTTCCTCAACCTGTTCGGTCGCTACGAGTTCTCGCTGAACGAATGGGGTGGCTCGGACGAGACGCTCCGGGTCGATCCGAGCGTCTTCGGCAAGGCGCTCGAATCGTTCAACGAGGCGAGCGCACGGAAGAAAGAGGGCATCCACTACACCCCCAAGCCCGTGGCGCTCGCGCTCGCCCAGGAGGCGATTCTGCAACGGCTCTGCGTGCTCGTCGACGGTGTATCGCGCGCCCAGCTCGACGCCCTGCTCCACGGCTGGACCCAGCCGCACGATGCCGGTCCCGGCAGGGCCGCACCGCCAGGGCCGATCGAGCCGCACCGCGCGGAAGCCATTTCGAAAGCGCTCCAGTCGCTGCACGTCGTCGATCCGGCCGTCGGCTCGGGCGTCCTGCTCTGGGCGTGCCTCGAGACGATGCTCGCGCTCGACAGCGCATGCGACGGCATCCTGCGCGGCACCGACGGCTACCAACGCGGCAGCCGCCTGTGGGGGTCGCGCGCCCGTCACTTCGTCTGTCGATGTCTGCACGGCGTCGACGTCTCGCCCGAAGCGGTCGAGCTGACGCGCTTGCGCCTGTGGCTCGCCGTCGCGCTCTCCGAAGACGAGCCGCGTCCGCTTCCCGATCTCGAGCTCAACGTTCGCGTCGCCGACAGTCTGGCTCCGGAGGCCTGGGCTGCCTCCGCGCCGCGGCATTGTGCCCCCACGCAGACCCGGCTCGAATTCGACGTCGAGTCGCAACGGTTCAACGAGCTCATCCGTCTGCAACGACGGTACGCCGAGCGCGCCACGCTCTCCGCGGACGAACAACGCCGACTGCGAGACCAGATTCTCCAGCTCGAGACCGAGCTCGTCGCACGGGGCCCGAAACGCGACCGGAGGGCCCCGTCGCCCTCCACGCCGGCGTCCTTCCATTGGGATGTCGACTTTGCGCACGTCTTCGATGGTCCGGCGCGAGGGTTCGACGTCGTGATTGCCAATCCTCCGTACGTCCGCATCCAGAACGTCGAGCCCGCGGCGCGTGGCCGCTACCGCGAGACGTGGGCGACGCTCCGCCACGGGAACGCGGACCTCAGTTACGCCTTCGTCGAGCTCGCACTGCGCAGACTCGCCGCCCCCGATCGAGGCCAGATCGCCTTCATCCAGACCAACTTTCGTCATCACGACGCGGCGAGGGCGCTGCGCAACATGCTCGTCGGTCGGGACCCCGAGGTTCCCGCCGTTCTGCGATTGTGGGTGGACTTCGACACGAACGCGGTGTTCGAGACCGCGCGCAATTACGTCGCCATGTTCTTCGCCGAGCGGCGAGTCGACGCGGGGGAGCCGACGCCGTTTCGCTATTCGCTTCCCGTCGACGGGTCCTGGCGCGACCGCGACGACGTCGCATGGCTGAGGCCGCGCGGCCGGACGCACGAGCACCCCGCGACGGATGAGTGGCTGACCGTCGAGCCGGGCCTGCGCGAACGCATCGACCGCGCCGCCCGCCGCACGAGCGTGCGTCTCGGAGACGTCGCGGTCATCGAGACGGGCATTCAGACGAGCGCGGACGAGGTGTTTCTGTTCCGCTGGTGCGAGCCGGTCGGGGCTGGGCGCGTCCGCGTCGGGCAGGACGCGAGCGGCCGGCGCGGTACCGTGCTCGAAGCCGAGCTCGTCCGTGAATGCGTCAAGGGCGCAGCGCGCGACAGACGATTCCTGCTGTATCCGTATGACGAGGATGGGACCCTGATCCCGCCCAGGCGCATGGCGCGGCACTACCCGGCGTCGTGGAAGTACCTCAAGTCTCGCGAGGAGCAGTTGCGTGGGCGCGAGAACGGACGATTCGATACGGATCGCTGGTACGGCTTCGGTCGACAGCAGGGATTCCGGGCGTGCAACCGACCCAAGGTCATCGTGCCCGCGGTGCTGCGCGCCGATCGGCTCGCCGAGGCGATCGTCGTGGATCGTTCCGGGCGGCTCGCGTTGACCGCCTCCGGCAAGGGTGGGGGTGGAGCCTGGGCCGTCATTCCGCGCGAAGGGCGCGCCTCGCTCGACGAGGTCGCGGCGCTGTTGCGAAGCGAGCTGCTGTGGGATTTCGCCCGGGCGTTCGGCTCGCCGCAGCAGGGCGGATGGCGTGGCGTCGATCGCGAGTTGCTCGCCAGATTGCCGTGGATCCCGCCCGCTTCCGCGGATGCGAGGCCGGCGGCGTCGTGAGAGATCTCCCCAGGTTCGTGACCAATCACCGTGACAGGTCTTCGCCGTTTTGGGCGGCACCGCCCCGCTCTCGTCGCCCTGGTCCGATCCTCGCGCGGTCTGCTTGTGGCGAGTCGCTCGAACCATTCGCTGCCCCGGACACAGCGGACGAGCCGTCGCCCCCGGAGTCCGGCCCGCCCCACCGAGCCCCGACACGCCTGCCGCTTCGCGGAGCCCCGTGAGCGGCGCGCCCGAGCGGCCCCCGTGGCTGTCTGCCGAGCGCGCCCGCCGCGCGCGCGTCGTGCGAGCGCCCGCTTCGGATGCTCCGGGGTGCATGGAGGCGTACACCGAATGCCAGGACGAGGGCCGCGGCAAACGCCGGTGCACCGGCCGCACGTTGCTCATTGCCTGCGGCCAGTTCGCCGAGATCCCGACGACGCGTGAGGTGCTCCGCTGCGCGTGCTCGGCCTCGAGGCGCGAGGCCGGCGCTTTCGTGAGAGCCCCCGAGGGGCTCAGCCGAGGATCATCGACTCGCCGAGCCAGCGGCCCTCGCGGTAGCGCCGCAGGTTCCACAGCTCGAACAGCTCGCGCTCCTCGCCGAGCACCAGGTGCCGCGCCAGCTTGCGCCCGACGACCGGAGCCATCATGAAGCCGTGCCCGACGAAACCGCAGCAGAGCACGAGCCCGTCCAGCTCGTCGACGCGCCCCACGATGGGCGCTCCGTCGGGCGTCACGTCGTAGCAGCCCGCCCACTGACGCAGCACGCGGACGCCGGCGAGCACCGGCATCGTGCGGACGAGCGCGCGCGCATACAATCCCAAAAACCGCATCGAGCTGCGCGTGTCGAGCCCCTCGGGAACGTCCGGATTGGAGATGCCTCCGACCAGTTCGCCGCGCATGGATTGACTGACGTACAGACCGGTGGACAGATCCGCGACGAGGGGTCGCAAAAAGGGAGCAAGCGATTCCGTCGAGCAGATCTCGTGGCGGTGAGGACGATTGGGCAGCTCGAGGCCGACGGTGCGGGCCAGTTGGGGGGTCCAGGCTCCGGTCGCCAGGACCACGAGCGGCGCCCGCACGCGCCCGCGCGTCGTGGTGACGCCGGTCACCCGCCGGCCCTGTGTATCGATGGCGGTGACCTCGGTGAACGGATGCACCTCGACGCCCGAGCGCCGGCACGCGCGCGCGTAGCCCCAGACGAATGGCCATGGAAAGACGACGCCGTCGCGGGGATTGTAGCTTCCGGCGATGATGCGCGTGGTGTCGAGCTGCGGCACGATCGCCTTGCATTCGGCCGCGTCGATCAGGCGCGTGGGCAGCCCATGCGCGCGCTGCAATTGCACCGAGGCTTCCAGCGTGCGCACCATGGATTCGTCGCGCGCCAGGAACAGGTAGCCGCCCTGGCGGAACCACACGTTGATGCGCATGCGCGTCGCGAACGAGCGGCAGATCTCGATGGATTCCTTCATCAACCGCACGTTCGTCTCGCTCGACCACTGCGCGCGTACCCCGCCGCCGTTGCGGCCCGAGGCCCCCGAGCACAGATAGCTGCGCTCGATCACGACGATGCGCCGCGGCCCCAGGCGCGACAGCTCCCACGCGAGCGCGAGCCCCATGATGCCGGCGCCCACCACCACCACGTCGGCCTGCTCGGGCAGGGGCCGCGTCGCGCGGATCGTCGCGGCGTCCGTGCCGTAGCGCCGGTCGGTCGGGTCGGGTGGCGGGGGCTGGTTGCTCGGCACGTGACGCTCGTTCCGTAGCATGCCACGTGCGACGACGCGGCCGTCACCTCGGATCGTGACACGCACGTCGACGTCGCGAGGGGCTCGGTCTTGGACTCGGTGTTGGGCTTGGGCTCGGGCTCGGGCTCGGTATCGGTCTCAAAGCGCCGCCGAGGATGGTTGATCGCGCCTTGTGCTCGGGTTCGGGTTCGGAGTCGGACCTCGGACGCGGTCTCGGTCTGGGACGCGGAGTCCGGCTCGGAATCGGGCGCGGACACGGGCCTTGGGCCTGCGCCGGGGCGCTCGATATCCATGGTCGCGCGCGAAGGGTCGTTGGCTCCGTTGTGACCACCTCGCACGTGCGCTATGGGGCCGCAGCGAGGAGCGAGCCATGGACGTCTTCGAGGCGATGGCGCGGCACGATCACGGCCAACTCCATTTCCGGCGCGACGCGGCGACCGGCCTGCGCGCCATCGTCGCCATCCACGACACGCGTTTGGGCCCCGCCTTGGGCGGTTGCCGCTTCGCTCGGTACGAGACGGAGGCAGAGGCCATCGTCGATGCGCTTCGCCTCGCGCGCGCGATGACGTACAAGGCCGCGCTCGCGGGCCTGGCGCTCGGTGGCGGCAAGAGCGTGCTGCTCCGGCCCGAGGGGCACTTCGACCGCGCGGCGCTGTTCCGTGCGTTCGGCCGCTTCGTCGAGGATCTCGCCGGTCAGTACATCACCGCCGAAGACAGTGGCACGTCGATGGCCGACATGGACGTCATTCGCGGCGTGACGCGCCACGTGACCGGCGCGGGTCCCGAGCACGGCGGCCGTGGCGATCCGAGCCCGTACACCGCGCTGGGAGTTCGCCGGGGCATCGAGGCCGCGGTTCGCTTCGTGCTCGGCCGCAGCGCGCTCGAGGGCGTGCACGTGGCGGTTCAGGGCGTCGGCCACGTCGGTCACGCCTTGTGCAAGGAACTGTCGGCGCTCGGCGCGCGGCTGACCGTGGCGGACGTCGATCCGCTCAAGTGCGAGCGCGCGGCGCGCGAATTCGGCGCGAACGTCGTGCCGCTCGACGCGATCTTCGAAGTCGAGTGCGACGTGTTCTCGCCGTGTGCCCTGGGCAGCGCGCTCAACGACCGCACGATCCCGCGGCTGCGCTGTCGCGTCGTCGCCGGGGCCGCCAACAACCAGCTCGCCGAGTCGCGCCACGGCGAGGATCTGATGCAGCGCGGGATCTTCTACGCGCCCGACTACGCCATCAACGCGGGCGGGCTCATTCACGTTGCGGGGGAAATCGAGGGCTACGGGCTCGAGGAGACACGCGCGCGCTGCCACAAGATCTACGACACGATTCTCGAGATCGCCGAACGCGCGGCGCGGGCGATGGTTCCTACGCAGCGCATTGCGGACACGATGGCGGAAGAGCGGCTCGCACGCGCTGCAAGCGCGAGCTGATCGCTCTGGGACTCACGGAGGCTCGGACTCCGACTGGGACCCGGTCTTGGACTCTGGCGCGGCCTCGGCCTCGGAGTCGGGCTCGGACAGCGCCGGGCAGGATGGCTGATCGCGCCTTCTGCAAGGGTTCCGGTTCAAGGTCGGACTCGCGCTCGGGCTCGGTCTCAGGCTCGGCCTCGGCCTGAGGTTCGGGCTCGGAGTCGGAGTCGGTCGCCGACTCGAACTCCGACGCGGACGCGCGTGCTGCGTTTCACAGGGCCCGCCCTCGAAAAGCCGAGGCGTGTCGAGGAGGCGGCGTGGGTCACGGCACCGGCATCACCGCGGGGCTACGAATACAGTAAACGGGGAGGACGCTCAGGCACGGACGCGGGGCTCCATTGAACCACGTGGATGAGCCCCCCGCATGATTGACCGTCTCGTTGTGGCCGGCGATCCCCGATACGGCCATGATGGCAATCGACCAATCGTTGCAGGTTTGGGCCATGGTGGGTCGCTCCGCAGGCGAGCCGGTCATCCCCGTCCAGACGTGCGGCGACCCCCATGCGGGCTCATGATGCGCGGGGGCGATGCCCCTCATGCCGGCGGATCGATGGATCGGAGCGAAGAGCCTCGCTGTTCCGGTGCGGATCGAGGCGACGGGCGCAATGAAGTACCCTTCGGGAGTGTAGACGTTGCCGGTCAGTGCCGCCGAAAGCCGCTCGGCGGCTGCTCGTGTCGTCGTCGAGACGTACGCGATGAACTCCATGGGGCTCGGTAGCCCGGCATTCATGGCATCACGCTGGCACATCGTGTCGAAGCCCATGCCGCCCATGGCGGCACCCGACGACGTGGACTGACTGACAAACATGACGGTCGAGTTCGGCGCTTGTGGCGGCGGCGGCGGAAGCGTGCCGGAGAATCCGAGGTCTCCGAGACAATAGAGTCGGAGCGATCCACCGCAGCCAGCGTCGTTGTGCGCCGCAGTCCAGCCTCCCACACCCTGATCGGTCGAACCGACCACAGCGATGCCCGACACCAGCCTCCATCCGCCGCAGTTCCTGAGGTCGGCAGTTCCATCGGGCAAAGTTCCTGTCCATACGAGCCCGCCGGTCACCGTCGCGCCGGTCTCGTCGCGGTCGAGCGGTGCATAGATGTACCCCCTCGCGAGGCCGTCGAAGTCTCGGGCGAACAAGGCGCCGTCGAGCCGCACCCAGCCTTGCGTCCTGAACTCCCTTTCGATGCGAGCCCGAGCCCCCGTGGTGTCGTTCAGCGCGAGCCATGCCCGGTAGGTGCCCGGAAGACTTTGGGTGCGCGCCTGGCTCATGCACAGATCATCGGCCGCGAGCGCTCCGGAGACACCGGGCCCGATGTCCGCGATGGAGTAGGCCCGGCTCGTCACGAACGCGAGGTTGCCGAGCGGGGCGAACTCGGCGTCGACGACCGTCGGCGACGAGACGGTCAGTGTGCAGTCCCGCGCGGTGCCAGTGCAGCCCGAACGCCACTGCACGAACCTGGCCCAAGGCGGTGGGGTCGCCATCAGTCGAACCATCGTTCCGGGAGCGACGAACGCCTCGCAGCCGGTCCCGTCGGCCTTGCACGCGATGCTGGCTCCGGTGGCGGTTACCCAGGGCGCGAGGCCGCCGAGCTGGCCCGATGGGCTCAGTGTGACGCGAATCCGCGCGTCGTAGGCGGCCGTGGTCGAACGGTTCGCCGTCATCGAAAGCCCACAGGTGCGGCTCGTGCCCACGCAGCTTCCCGTCCAGCTCGAGAAGCGCCAGCCTTCGGTGTCGTCCGCCGTCAGCGTCACGGAGGTTCCGTGGCCGTACGATTCGGTGCAGTCGCTTCCGCAATCGATGCCCGCGGGGCTGGAGACGACACGGCCGGCCGTCGTGGGCGATCGGGCGACGGACAGCGTTTGCGATAGAATGTCGAACGTCGCGGTCACGTCCGCCGCCGCGTTCATGTCGATCGTGCACGTGCCCGTGCCCGTGCAGGCGCCGCTCCAGCCGACGAACGTGCTGTCGGATCCGGCGCTCGCGCTCAGGACGACGCGTGTGCCGTGTGTGTAGTCCTCCTCACAGTCCGTGCCGCAGCTGATACCGGCGGGGCTCGAAGTCACCGCCCCGCTACCGGATCCCGAGCGTACGACGCGCAGCCGATGCCGGCGCAGCTCGAAGCGCGCGACCGCGTTCCTGGTTGCGTCGACGACGAGATCGCAGATCGGGTTGGTGCCCGCCGCTGCACAGTCGCCCGACCAGCCCTCGAACGTCGACGAGGCGTTCGCGGTCGCGGTCAGCCGCAGCGCCGTGCCGTGGTCGTACGTCTCGGAGCAGTCCGCGGGGCATGCGATGCCGGCGGGCGACGAGGTGACGGTACCGCTGCCCGCACCGGTCATGGAGACGTTCACGGCGCGACGATCCCGCGTGAAGGTCGCGCGCACGCTTTTCGACGCATCCATGGTCAGCTGGCAGCTCGTGCCGCTCGTGCTCGCGCACCCCGTCCAACTGCCGAACGTGAAGCCGGAGGCCGGGGTTGCGGTCAGGGTGACCATCGTCCCCGCGGCGTACGAGGCGGCGCACGTCGATCCACAGGAAATACCTGCGGGATCGGAGCTCACCGTGCCGCCTTCGGGCGGATCCTTTTCGACGGTCAGGATGTGCGAGCCCATCACGAACGTTGCCGTCACCGAGCGCGCCGAGGTCATCGATACCGAGCACGTTCCCGTTCCGCTGCAGTCGCCGCCCCAGCCGCCGAAGGTCCACCCCGAGGCGGGGCTCGCCGTCAGCATCACCATCGTGCCGTGCTCGAACGGCGCGTTCTGCGTGGAACAGCCCGGACCGCACGAGATGCCCGCTGGGCTCGACGTCACCGTGCCCGATCCCCCCTTGCTCACCGCGAGCGTGTACGAACGACGCGAGAATGCCGCGCTCACGCTGGCGTCGTCGCGGAGGACGATCGCGCAGTCCCCTGTTCCGCTGCAACCTCCGCCGCTCCAACCTCCGAAGGTCGAACCCATGGCCGGTATCGCGCGGAGGGAGACGGCCGTGCCGTGTTCGAACTCGGCCGTCTGAGAGGTGCAGCTCTCATCGCAGGAGATTCCGGCAGGGCTCGAGACGACGGTGCCCGATCCGAGACCCGTCTTGACCAGTTCGAGTGAGCGCGGAACGAGCCCGAATGTGGCCGTCACACGCGTCGTTCCCGACACCGTCAGGGCGCAAAGCGACGACACGGGATCGGCACAGCCCCCGCCGGCCCACCCCAGGAACCGGCCCCCCTCGAGCGTGGCCGCGACGAGGGTGACCATCGTGCCGTGTTCGAACGTGGCCATGCACCGCGTGCCGCAGTCGATGGCCATGTCGTCGGGCAGTATGGAGTGAACGCGTCCGAGCGCGGCGCCGGGCCCCGCGCGCTCGACGGTCAGGGTGTGTTGCATGCGTTCGAAGCTCGCGGTGACGGATCGCGCGCGGTCCATCGTGACCGAGCACGAAGGCATGCTGCCGGTGCAGTCCCCAGACCAGCCCGCGAAGCGGCTGCCGGGCAGCGCGGTCGCGGTGAGTCGGACCATCGTGCCGCGCTCGAAGCTCGCCGTGCACGTCAGCCCACAATCGATACCGGCGGGCTCCGACAGGACGACCCCATCACCCCTCCGCGTGACGTTGAGCGAACGCTGGTGCAGGTCGAAAGCCGCGCCGACCGTCACGTCCCCCGAGCCGCTCGTGCCGGGCAGGTTGACGCGGCATTCCCCGGTTCCGCTGCAGGCCCCCGACCATCCGGAGAACGTGCTGCCCTCGGTCGGCATCGCCGTCAGGGTGACCGCCCGTCCGGCCGGGTATTCGGCGGAACAGCTGGCGCCCGCCTCGCGCGTGCAGTCGATGGCGCCATCGTCGCTGCGCACCGCGCCGGTGCCGTCGCCCGACAGCGTCACGGTCAGCCGATACATGCGCGGAACGAACCGCGCGGTGACGACGATCGCGCGCTCGACGTCCGGGGTCACGGCACACGTGGAGTCCGTGCCCGAGCAGTCGCCACCCCAGCCGGCGAGCTGGTGGAAGCGGTCCGTCCCCGCCGTCAGCACCACCCGCGAGCCGGGCGCGAAGACGGCCATGCACGTAGCGGGGCCCGTGCAGTCGATGCCGGACGGATCCGAAATCACGTGCCCCATGCCCTCGATGGTCACGACCACGAGGCCCGGCTCGTGCGGTGGCATCCCATCGGACGGACCGGCCTCGGGTCCCGCGTCCGTCCTCCCCGTATCAGACTCGCCCGCGTCGTCCGTGGCTCCATCGGCGTCCGCGACGACGGAGTCCGCCGCACCGTCCTGCAGGCCTCCATCGAAACCGGCTTCGGGTCCGGAGGCGTAGTCTTCGAATCGCGTCACGAGCCCGCATCCGACCGTCGCCGTCGCGAGCCAGACCGCAAGCCATAGGTCACCCATCGCCCGCCTCCTTGGTGCTTCACGCACCCCACGTCGCATCGCTCGCCTCCGCGTTCGTGATGCGCGCGCGACGCACGTTCAGAAACTCCACCGCACGCTCGCCGCGACGCCCGTCGGGCCGACGTACACGGCGGCCGATGGACCGGCACGCTCCGACGCCTCGGGCCGCAGCACGTGCAGCGCGACGGCCGTTCCGACCGCGAGCACGCCGGCCACGAGCAGCACGTCGGTGACCGTCGCCAGCGTCTCGCCCGCGTTGCGGATGGACTCCCAGTCACTCGCCGGGTCGCACAGCCGCCGCCCATCTACGGGCCGGCAGACCTCATCGAGCTGGGATTGCTTGCCCAGGGCGAGGACGCCGGTCACCGCGGCGGTCGCTAGGATGGCCAGGCCCGCGCCCCCCACGACGAGCGGAGCGATGCCGATGCCCGCCGTTCCAGCCTCGGGCTCGGAGGGGGCCGCCGCAGTGCCGGATGGGTCGGAAGCCGGCGCCGCGCTCGTCGTCGTTGCGGCGTCGGTGCGCTGCGGTGACGGCGGCGTAGCTCCGGCTCCAGGCTCGCCCTGCCCCGTGCTCGAGGAAGGGGGCGGTTGGCCGGAGGCGGACCCGCTCGACGCGAGCTGTCGGCGCATCACCTCGAGCCGGGCCCGCAGCGTGGCGATGTCTTCTGCGTCGGGCACGAGCTCGATGTACCGGGCCAGCGCGTCGGCCGCCCGAGCCGTCTCGCCGGCGTCGCGATAGGCGACGAAAATGTTGTACAGGAGCTGGGGACGCTGACTGAGCCGGTACGCCGTCTCGAACTCGCGCGCGGCCTCGAGGAAGCGCCCGCTGTCGTGGTAGGCGCGACCGAGCCGGAAGTGCATGCGCGCTTCGTCGTCCGTCGATTGTGCCGACTGACCCGCGGCGACGGCCGCAGCGAGCAGCGCGGCGAGGGCCGACGTCATCGTTGCCTCCGTGCCGATTACGTTGCCACGAGGCGCATGGAACTGTCAGCCGCAAGCAAGAGTGGTGCCTCTACTGTCGTTTGGGGCGAGCCGGGGGTTCGCGGATTGTAAAGCGACCGGAGTCGTCAATCCCCCCGGGCCGACCCCAGGGGACTGCAAAAGATGCGCAGAGACTGGCAGACCGGTCACGGTACGCGATCGAGACCGGTAATCGAGCGGCGCCTCCCGCCCTTGGGTAGGCTGGCGTGCTCGACGCACGCTTCGGTACGAAACTCGCCCCGCCGGAGAACAGGGGCTCCGGTGGCCGTTGCTCGAACTAGCGGGGGTCGGACGCTCCGAGCGCCGTACCCAGCGCGACGACCGGGATGTAGACGAGAAAGACGAGGTCGATCTCGACGCCGGCCGCTACTTCCCAAGCGGGCTCGCCGCCGAGGCTGTGGCGGATGGAGAAGTATGCGCCGAGCGCGAAGCCGTATACCGAGAAGTAGTTGTAGGGGCGAAAACCCCAGCTCGCCGCGAGCCGGGCGAACGGTCCGCGCCGTGAGGCCTCGGCGAAGGCGTGCCCGGCCGATAGCGTGAGCCACAATGAGCTTTCGTCTGCGACGACGGGCGCAAGCAGCACGAGGCCCGCCGCGGGTTCCAGCGATGCCAGTCCCGCGGTGACCACGTCGATCCCGGGACCCACGCGCCACGCGTCGTGGCGTGAGGGACCGAACAGGACATCCGCGCGTAGCGCGCCGTCGAAGGCAAAGCCGACGGGCGTCCGCAGCGGGAGCGCGGTGCCGGCCGCGAGTCGTGCCGACGTCTGAACGTCCGCGCGTGCCGACGGCGGGCCCAGGACTAGGGCGAACCCCACGAACGACGCGAGGCGGACAAGGCGGGCTAGCGCACGAGCCACACCAGGGTTCCGTCGGGCTCGACGGTCTGTCGGGTCCCGTCGGCGCGCTCGACCGTGAGGCGGCTCCCGCGCTCGTGCGCGAGCGACAATTCCGTCGCCGCTCGTCGCTCGTCCAGCGTTTCGACGGGCTGGTCGTCGATCGCGACGATA
>JANWZI010000045.1 GCA_025054695.1 Myxococcota bacterium
GAAACGCGCGCCGCCGGTGACGTCTCGCACCGGTGGCTCGACCTCGAGGAATCGACCCGACGCGTCGAGCATCCGCGGCCGCGCCGGACCGCCCGGTTCGAAGGTCACGACGCCGGATCGCAGCGCGCTCGTGGCGGTCACCGGCTTCGAAAAGACGACGACCATGCGCTCGAGGGTGCACGCCTCGAGCACGTCGCCGTCGTCGGGAACCAGATCCACGACGCGCGGCGGCCGCAGCGCCGGGGCGAGATCGAACGGAACGTCGACGAGGCTCCCGTCGAGCGCCACCGCGTCGCGCCTGCCGCCGGCCACCGAGTGCCCGCCGTCGCCGACGCCCACCAGACGCACGTCGAGACGGACGTCCCTACGCAGGCCGCCCTGCTCGATGCGGACGAGCGGCAAGTGTCGGCCCCTCACGGGCAGCGAGGCGACGAGCTCCAAGGCCGGGTCGTCGTCCACGTTCTCAAGGTGCAGCCCGTCGACCCGGCGCTCCCCGCCGGGTGGGTAGAGTCCCTCGGGCGCGTCGAGCAGCACGACGAGGGACCGCACGTGTTGCACGACCTCGGTCGGGCCGTTGAGCTCGCGGTCGGGGTCGGGTCGCAGGTCGACGAAGGCCGTCGCGTCGCACGCGGCCATCCACGTCGCCGCGAGCACCCGCGCGACGCGTGGGAGGCGGCGTCGGCAGGGTCTGTGCTCGCGCGCGCCCCTCGGCTCACGACCGGAGCACGGCCGCGTCATGGCGGCCGGATCACGTGATCGGGCGTACGATCGTTGGAATCCCCGAACCAAAGCGCGGCGGTCGATCCCGCCGCGATCACGCCACCCACCGCGATCCACGTCCAGGGCGACTGGTACCACGGGGTCGTGGCTGCGCGGGCCGGCTGGCTCCACGCGACGAGCAGCTCGCGCACGACACGCGCCGTCGCGCGGCGTACCCGTTCCGGATCCGCCTCGCGCACCACGAGCTGGCGCAGTGCCGTACGCTGGCCGCTGGGACCGTCGAGGGCGCTCGCCCGCACGAGCACGGTGGCTCCGAGTGCGGCGAGCTCGACCCGCACGACGTGATCGGCGCCCAGCTCGCGCGCGAGGGCGCGGACGCACGCGGGGTCGGCCGCGCATCCGGCGGGCGATCGAGACAGCGCGCGCCCCAGGCTGGCGCTCGAGACGAGGCGAATGCCGACCCGGTCACGTGCCACCTCCGCCGGGCTGGGGGCCGACACCACGAATGGCGCCGGTTCGGTGGCCCACGCGGGCGGCAGCGCAGCGACGGTGATGACGTTCGACCGCGCGAACGAGGCCGACCCGGCATGCGTGCGTGCGCACCCGCCGAGCGACAGGACGAGGAAGGTGGCCGCGGCGCGCGGGATGCCGTTCAGGGCGAGCGCGGATCGAGGCCGCACCAAGGAACCCACTCGCACCGGTCCATCGTCGTGCGGACGCACCGGTAGTCGTCGTCCATGCCCTCCGGACACGGTCGCGTCGGCGCCGAGGGCCGGGGGCCGCACGCCGAAGGATCGCACTCGTCCGACGGGCACTCGGCGAACTCCCACACGCACCGGCCACTCGCATCACGCACGCACCGGCCCGTGAACCCCCCGACCGAACCGTCTCCGCAGACCCACGCCGCCGCCACCGGCGCCGTGCCGCACTGCTCGGCGGCGCACTCGACCGGGTCCGTCTCACAGGTGACGAGCCACGCGCAGCGGCCATCGGCGCGCGCCTCGCAACGCGGCATGGCCGCGGCGCACATCGGATCGACCGGCGGCGCATCCCCGCAATCGCAGCGGTCCGGGCATGCGATCGCCTCCCATTCGCACCGGCCGTCCGCGAGCATCACGCAGCGTCCGGTGCCACCCCCGACCGAACCGTCGTCGCACGCGACCAAGGCGACCGCCTCGGCCTCGGCACAGCGCTCCGGCGGACAGCTCGGCGCGCCCGCTCGCGCGCAACCGAGAAACATGCCGTCCCTGCGTACGACCATGCAGTCCGCCCGGGCGAGGCACGCGCCTTCCTCGAGACGGTGGCAAGCGAGCGGAGCGGGACATCCGTCGTCGGAGCAGCGTTCCCAGCCCGGTGGCACGTCGCCGGCGGATGCGAACGTGCGCCGCTCGCCCGTCGCCGGTTCGACGGCGACGACCTCGGTACCCATGGGCACCTCCGAGGAGCGGAAGCAGCCGGCTAGGCTCGCGGTCACGACCACCAGTAGCATCGGGCGCGCGCGCGACGGCACGGCGAAATCGAATGCAAGGATCGCGCCTCGCAACGGCGCCCCTCCCTTCGTTCCTGCCACCGTCGCACGCACGTGACGGTGTCGCGTCCGCGCGACGTCGAGGCCACGCGGCATCCGAACCGGATCGCTCTTTCGGACGACGAGGCGCGTGTCCACCGGTTCGTCGAAGGATACATCGGCCGTCGAGCGTGCCCAGTGCGCGGGGGACGCTGCGCGTCCCTCGTGAAGTATGCTTTGCGGTTGATGAAACGCTGCGGTCGGTGCGGGCTGCGCTATCCGGACGCCAACGACCGGTGCTTCGTGGACGGCGCGTCGCTCGAGTCGGTGCCCGACGAGCGCATCGGCAAGCTGCTGCGCGGCCGCTACCTCATCGAGGCGCAACTCGGAGAGGGCGGCATGGCGACCGTCTACCGCGCGCGGCACACGCTCGTCGACCGGCCGATGGCGGTCAAGGTGATGAATCCGACGCTCGTCGGCGACGCGGCCCTGCGCGAGCGCTTCCGGCGCGAGGCGCGCAACGCGGCGGCGCTCGCCCACCCGAACATCGTCGAGATCTACGACTTCGGCGAGGAGGACGGGCTCGTCTTCCTCGTCATGGAGTTGCTGGAGGGCAGCTCGCTCGCCGCCCTCATCGAATCGGGGCCGATGCCGAGCGCCCGCGTCGCCTCGATCGGCGTCCAGATCGCGCGGGGCCTCGCCCGCGCGCACGATCTCGGCGTCATCCACCGCGATCTGAAGCCCGACAACGTGTTCGTCGTACGCCCGGGAACCAACGACGAGATCGTCAAGATCCTCGATTTCGGCATCGCGCGCTCGGTGCACGATTCGAGGCTCACCACCGCGGGCCAGATCTTCGGCACGCCGCAGTACATGGCGCCCGAACGCGTCACGTCCATCGACGCGGGACCGCCGGCCGATCTGTACGCGCTCGGCGTCATTCTCTTCGAGATGCTGACCGGACGGCCGCCGTTCGAGGCGTCCGACGTGACCGGGTTTCTGCTCGCTCACCTCCAGCAGCCGCCGCCGCGTCCCTCGAGCCTCGTCCCTGACTGTCCGCGGCGGCTCGACGAGCTCGTGCTGCGGTTGCTGGCCAAGAAGCCCGAGGAGCGCCCCGTCGACGCACACGCCGTGGTGCGCGAGCTCGAGGCGATCCTGCCGCACGACAGCGGACGCGTGAGCCTTCCGCCCCCGGCCGCGTCGGGCGCGATGCGGTCCATCGCACCGACGCTGCCGCCGACGACGCTCGAGCGGTGGGCGGGCCGCCTCGCGCTCTTCGAGCAGATGCTCCAGCGCGCCTTCATGGGGCGTCCGCCGCCGCCCGAGCTGAGCGCACGACTCGACGAGGTGCGCGGGATCCTCGAGCGACTCCATGCGCTGCGCACCGCAGGTCTGCGGGAGCAGCGCCGGCTCGAGACGCTCGAGGCCCAGGCCCGCGAAAGCCGAGAGCGGCTCGGACACGCCGTGCACGTGCTGGGCGTCGATCTGTCGGCGGCGCGCGAGGCGGCGCGCGCCGCGCGGACACAGGTGCAACCGTACTTCGAGGCCACGCGTCAAGCCGAGGAGCGCTACCGTGCGGCCGTCGGGGGGCTCGGCGTTGCCGGTGCGGCCCTCTCGGTGCCCGAACCGACCGAGACGCTCGTCGCGACGCTGCGCGAGGCCGCCGAGGCAGCGGACCGCTGGCTGCTCGCCCGGAACACCGCCCGTCAGGCGGAGGCCTGGGTCGCCAGCAAGGAAGCGGAGGTACGCGATCTCGAGTACCAGGTGGCCACGCTGCGCGCCGCGCTCGAACGCAGCGAGGCCGAGCAGGAGGCCACGCGCGCCCAGGTCGAGGCCGTGCTCGCCGAGCAGGGGGAGCAAACCGCACGGCTCGAGGCCGAGCTGATCTCCGCGGCCGTCGCGTACTGCGAGCCGCTTCGCGGCCGGCGAGAGCTCGGCGACCTGTTTGCCCGGCTCGAAGTGGAAGGCGGAAGCTGACGCTGCATCGTCGCACACCCAACCGGCGGCCGCATGCGACGCGCGTCGTTTGCCGCATCTGAGCACGGCGGATACCATCCCCCCGACGATGGCGAGGCGGTGCCCCGCGTGTTCCACGACCTTCGAGGACGCCGTCTCGTTCTGTGGTCACTGCGGGGTGATCACGCTGCAAGTCCAGGATCCGAGCGACGTCGACCCCCGAATCGGCGTGCAGCTCGGCCAGTATCTCGTCGTGGCGCGCGTGGCCGACGGAGCCATGGGTCGCGTCTATGAGGGGCGCCATCCGCAAACGCGTCAGCGCGTGGCCATCAAGGTGCTGCACGCGCACGTCGCCGAGGACGCCGTCTCGGTCGAGCGCTTCCGGCGAGAATACGAAACCGCGCGGGACCTGGATCATCCCCACGTCGTCCGCGTGCTCGAAATGGGGCAGACGCCCGAGGGGCCGCCGTTCATGACGATGGAATTCCTCGAGGGCGAGGAGCTGGGTGAACTGCTGCGGCGCGAGGGGGCGCTCCCAATGGCGCGCGCGCTGCGCATCGCCTGCCAGACGGCGCTCGCCCTCGAGCACGCCCACGGGTTCGGCGTGATTCACCGCGATCTGAAGCCCGACAACGTCTTCTTGTGCCGGGCGCCCGAGGGGGACGACGTACGGCTGCTCGATTTCGGCTCGGTCAAGCTCCAGGTCGAGACGGGACCGAAGCTGACCGCGTTCGGTACGACGCTCGGTTCGCCGTATTACATGTCACCCGAACAGGCGATGGGGCGGCACGACGTCGACGGGCGGACCGACGGGTTCGCGCTCGCCGCGATCGTCTACGAGATGCTCACCGGTAAGATCGCGTTCGAGGGCGCCACGGTCGCGGAGATTCTCATGAAAATCGTGACGGGCGCAACGCCGAGCGCCCGCGCCGTCGATCCACGAATCCCCGCTTCGCTCGATGCGGTCCTGCAGCGCGGCCTCGCCAAGGACAAGACGCAGCGGCCCGCGGGGCCCGTCGCGCTCGTGACGGCGTTGCTCGAGGCCGTCGGCGTTCGCCCGGACGTCGCACACTGGGCCTCCCGGCCTCAACAGGAGCTGGAGGCTGCACTTGCGACCTCGACGGCGGTCCTCGCGGCGCCTGCGGTTTCTTCCGTGCCCCCCCCCACATCGTCGGCGGCTCCGTCCCATCCGTCCGAACGCCCGTCGCGGCCCGCCGTCCGAGGTGCGGTGTTGCCCGGCGGGGCCTGGATGGCGCTCATCGCCGTCGGGCTGCTCGTGCTCGCCGGCGGGGCCGCGGTGGTCGCGTTCCTCGTACGCTGACCGCCGCGCTCACTCGTCGCGCGCGAACGCCGCGCGGCCGTAGTCGACAAGCGTCGCGCGGCCCGACTTGGCGAGTGCGAGTAGGTGCGTCGTGCTTCCGGGTGGTGGCGGACGCAACCGGACGTCGTGTCCCAGCGCCTCCCGTACGCGCAGCGCGAGCTGCTCGGGCGCGAAGGTCTCGTCGAGGAGCGAGCCAGGAGCCAGACCCCCGGTCGGCACCCAGGCCGGCGACGGATCGCGGACGGAGTCGCCATTCGCGAGCCACCGCAGCAGCCGCGTCCCACCCGCCTCCAAGCGCTCGAGCGCCCATGGCGCGAGCGACTCGGCGTGCGCTGCGTCGTTGTAGACGGCGATCTCGGCGCGCCCCTCGTCGTCGCAGTGCAGGACCGTGATCGACGCATTCGACAGTCGCCCGAGGCACCGCGGACGGGCGCGGTCGAGCCCGAGCAGTCGGGCGAGCAACTCGGAGAGCACCCCGCCGTGCGCGACCACGAGCACGTGGGCGTCGGGACCGAAGCGAGCCCGCAAGCTTTCGAACGCCGCACCGACTCGCTCGCGCACCTGCTGCCACGACTCCCCGCCGCCGATCCGCACGTCGTCGCGGCCGGCGCGAAGGGCCTTGACCTCGTCCGGGAAACGCTCGGCGACTTGGTGGCGGTCGAGCCCTTCCCATGCGCCGACGTCGATCTCGCGCCAGCGCGGATCGCGTTCGACGGGCCGGCCGAGCGCTTCCGCGGTTCGCGCGGCGCGGCCGAGATCGCTCGAGACGACCGCGTCGATGCGCTCGCCACGAAGCCTTGCGGCGAGCGCTCGAGCCTGCTGCTCGCCGCGTGCCGACAGCGGCGAGTCGCCCTGACCTTGCCAGCGCCCCGCGACGTTCGCCTCCGTCTCGCCGTGGCGGACGAGCAGCAGCCGCACTACTTCTTGTCGCCCCCGCCCGCCGTCTGCGCGGACGCGTCGGGAACCACCTTGCGCGGCGCGATGACCGCATCGACGATGCCGTACTCGCGCGCCTCCTCGGCCGACATGAACCGATCGCGCTCGGTGTCGCGCGAGACGCGCTCGACGTCCTGCCCCGTGTGCCGTGCGAGGATCTCGTCGAGCGTCCGTCGCATCGCGAGGATCTCGCGCGCGTGGATCTCGATGTCGGTGGCCTGGCCGCGGAAACCGCCGAGCGGCTGATGGATCATGACCCGTGAGTGCGGCAACGCCTTGCGCAACCCCGGCGTTCCCGCGGCGAGCAGGATGGCGCCCATCGACGCCGCCTGGCCGACGCACACCGTGGCGACCGGACAGCGCACGTACTGCATCGTGTCGTAGATGGCCAGGCCCGAGGTGATCACCCCGCCCGGGGAATTGACGTAGAGGGTGATCTCCTTGTCGGGATCCTCGCTTTCGAGGAACAGCAATTGCGCGATCACGACGTTGGCGACGTCGTCGTCGATCTCGGTACCGAGGTAGACGATGCGGTCCTTGAGCAGGCGACTGTAGACGTCCCAGACGCGCTCGCCGCGGTGGGTCGTCTCGACGATGTGAGGCAGTTGCGCGCGGGGCCGTCTCGTCGTCACGGGCCTCGAGCATAGTCGGTGCGTTCGCCGGGGCAACGCTGCGCCTGAGGAGCACGCGGTCTCGACGCGCCCGCCACGCGGACCGCTTGCGGTGCGGACCACAGGGCGGTGCGATACAGAGCGGCGGACGCATGGAACCGGAGCAGGCCGCGGGTCAGGTGCTGTGGATCGGGTTCCACGGTCGCGATCCGGACGCGCGGCTGCTCGCGCTCGCGCGGGACGGAGCCCTTGGCGGCATCGTCCTGTTCCGGCGCAATCTCGGCGCGCCGGAGCACGTCGCCGCACTCGTCGACGCGCACGTGCGTGCCTGTCCCGACGAGGCGCCGCCACTGGTCGCGGTGGACCAGGAGGGCGGCCGCGTCGCGCGATTGGGGCCTCCGGTGCTGCGGTTGCCCGCGGCACGCGTGATGGGGCGTTTGAACTCCGCCCTCGTCGAGCGAGCCGCGGCCACGCTCGGACGGCAACTGCGTGCGCTCGGTTTCAGCGCCGACTTCGCGCCGGTGCTCGACGTCGACACCCGACCGGACAGCCCCGTCATCGGAGATCGCGCCTTCGGCGAGACCCCCGACGCCGTCATCGAGGCGGCGGGGGCGTTCGCGCGCGGCCTGCGGCACGCCGGCATTTTGTATTGTGGCAAACATTTTCCCGGGCACGGCGACGCCGCGCTCGACAGCCATCTCGCGCTCCCCGTGGTGCTTCACGATCTCGCCCGGCTCGAGGCCGTCGAGATCGCACCGTTCGCGGCTCTGTGCGGCGATCTGCCGATGGTCATGACGGCCCACGTGCTCTACGAGGCCCTCGACCCCGAACGACCCGCAACTCTCTCGCGCCCCATCCTCCAGGGTCTGCTGCGCGAGCGGCTGGGATTTCGCGGGCTCGTCGTGAGCGACGATCTCGAGATGCGCGCCGTCGCCGACCGGTGGTCCGTCGCCCAGGCCGCGGTGCTCGCCGTCGAGGCAGGCTGTGATGCGCTGCTCGTCTGCTCCGACGTGGGCGTGGCGTTGCAGGCACGGGACGCGCTCGCGTCGCGCGCGGCATCGGATCCGTGGTTCGCGAGCCGGCTGCGGGACGCGGCGCGACGAGGACTCGAACTGCGCGCCCGGCATCGACCGAAGCCGGTGACCGATCCCATCGCGCTCGCCGCCGCGCTCGACGTGCCCGAGCGAGCGGAGCTGGAGGCGGAGCTCGTTCGCGCGCATCACGGCGCATGAGAGCCCGGCGCATGAGAGGGAGCCCTGCCATCGTCGTCGCGATGGTCGCGGCGTCGGCCACGCCCTTGGCCGGCTCCGCGCGCGCGCAGGCGCTCGAACGCAACGACTTCGTGATCGACCTCTTCCAGGGGCCGGTGCTGGGCTCGAGCCGCATCGTCGGCATGGGTGGCGCGCACGCCGGGATCGCGGAGGGCATCGACGGAGTGCCGTGGAACCCTGCGGCGAATGCATCGCGCGCACCGTGGGAGCTGTCGTGGTTCGAGTGGGAGGTGTCGTTCAGCGCGCTATTTCCAGGCGCGTTCGTGGGCGACGATTTCTTCAACGTCGGACCCGGCGAAGCCGAGCGCGTCGCGCAGTTCGTCTTCGTCTCCGCCGGGCTCCGACTTCAAATGGACCACGTGGGGATCGGCGCGCTGCTGCACGATCAGCTCTTCGTGGTCGGGCGCGAGACGCCGGCGCCGCTCGAGGCCCTGCTCGTGCGGGCACACGTCGGATTGGCGCATCAGTTGCTCGACGGACAGCTCGTCGCCGGACTCGGAGTGCGACAGGCGGCGTTGTACCTGTCGAGTCGCGGGCTGGGGCTCGTCGACTTCGACGGCACAGCTGTCGAAACGGGACTGCTCGTGCGCCTCGAGGGGAGCCCGTGGCGGCTCGGGGTCGCCGCGCGCAGTCCCGTGCTTTCGCGCGCGGTTCGCACGGACGGCGTCGAGCGGGGGCCGGACGGCGTGCTGCGCGCGGCGGGTTTCGTGTTGCCGCGTGCCGTGCGCATGCCGTGGGAGCTGCAGCTGGGGGGCGCCTGGCAGCTCGGACGGCCACTCAACCTGCGCTACGATGATCCCGACGAACGCGAGCGGCGCATCCGCCTCGAAGCCGCTCGAGCACGCTGGGAGCGCGAGCGCCTTCAAGTGGATGCGGAGCGCGGGGAGGGAGCGGGCGGTGCGGTCGCGCGCGACCCGTACCGGTGGCTGCCACGGCGTGCACGGGACGAGGCCTGGTGGGCGGCCGAGCGAGCCCGCCGGCGGGACGAGGAGGCCCTCGTCGAACGGCGGATCGAGCTCGATCGATGGGTGGCGGAGCAGCGCGTGCGCAGGCTCGCCCGCCGGTACTTGCTCGTGACCGCGGACGTGTTGCTCGTCGGGCCGACGCCCGACGGCGTCGGGATCGCGAGCTTCCTCGCCCAGCGTCGGGAACCGTCCGGCGCCGCCCCGTCGATTGGGATCCGGTTCGGCTTCGAAACCGAGCCGGTCGCCCAACGGCTCAAGGTTCGCGCGGGTGGCTACCTCGAGCCCGGCAGAAGCGCGCGAAGCGCGGCACGCCTGCACGCCACCGTCGGCTGCGACGTACGGCTTTTCTCCTGGGATCTGTTCGGTCTGCTCGAGCCCTTCGAGCTGCGCGCGAGCGTGACCGGCGACGTCGCACATCGATACACCGACTGGGGCGTTGGGCTGGGAACCTGGCACTGACCTCCACGAGCGTATGGATCGGCCCCGAGGACGAGGTCGTTCGACTTCGAGACCGAGACCGACTCCGAGTCCGAGTCCGAGTCCGAGTCCGAGTCCGAGACCGAGCCCAAGTCCGAGTCCGAGTCCGAGACCGAGCCCGAGTCGGAGGCCGACTCCGACCTCGGCTCCGAGCTCTCGCCCCGACGCGCGGCAGCAAACGGCGTCGAGTCAGGGCAACGCCCAGGCGGCCGCGTCGGTCGTCTCGCGTGAGGCGAGCGCGAGCGTGTGACGCGTCCCATCGAGGGCGACGACCACCATCTCGGCGCGCCGTTCGCGCACGGCGAACGAGGGCGCGGCGACGCCGAGCCGATCGATTCCCTGTCCATCCGAGAGCAACGCGACGTGAACGCCCGGCGCGCGCCAGTGGAGCAGCTCGTCCGAGACGAGCACGCCGATCGCCGGCCGTCCACCCGCGACGCGGCGCTCGAAATGCAACCACCAGGCGCCGTCGTGAATCGTCAGAGACGGAGAGCCGACGAAGACGCCGTCATCCAGCTCGGTCGTGGCGTCGGCGACGGCGGCGATGGAGCTCAGCCCGCTCGACGGAACCAACGTCCAGAGACGCCCGCCGTCGCGCGACACGTGGAATGCGAATGAGTCAGCGCCGGCGAGCGGCGCGCGGCGGCGGGAGACCATGACGAGCGAGCCATCGTGGTACGCCGTCACGTCGGGCTCGACGAGCTCGCCTCCGAGCGCGTCCACTTCCATCGAAACCGGGGCTTCGTCCGCGACGAAGGTCTCCCCGGCGCTCCCACTCCAGACCGCGCGGCCGATGGTTCTCGTTCCGTCTTCGCCCTCGGCACGCGCGGAATAGAACAACGACCAGCTGTTCATGGCCGGATCCCAGACGAGGTCCGGATCGGCGATGCCGCCTCGATCGTGCGAGCGGCCGGGGCGCAACTCCCCGTGGGCCGACAGCAGATGAAACGCCGTTTGCCCAGGTCCGCGTCGAGCGACTCGGACCACGGGGCCCCGTTCGTCGCGATCCAGGAACGCGAGCAGTGTCTCGCCCGCAGGACCATACGCGAGGGAAGGTGCCGCGACGTCGGGCGAGGCCCACGGCCTGCCGTCGGGGCCGACGATCGACACGGGCGCGAGTGTTCGGAATCCGTCGGGAATGTCACAAAGCCGGACGTCGACCACGAGATTCGAGACGCGTGCCCCTGGCACGATGCCCCTGGGGTTTCGGTTTCGTCCCCACAGGACGAGACGGCTCACGGACCGGTCGTGATGGCCGACGTGCAAGATCGCGCGCTCCGGCAAGCGCACCTCGAACGTCCCGTCGGCACGCACGTCGAGCGCCACGGTCTCGAGTCCGTCCCGATCGCCATCGAACGGCCAGCGCGCGACGATCTCACCGCGAGCGACGACAGAGATCTCGCGCCGCGCGCCGGACAGCCCCACCCCGACGACCGCGTCCACCAGAGAGGCGTCGCCGAGCGTCGTCTGCGCCGTCAGGCCGATCCAAACGCTCTCGAGGCAGCCTCCCGTGCAACCGCCGTCGGCTCCCCCGAAGGTCCAGCTCGCCGAAATCGAACGGGTGGCGAGATCGATCGGCCTTCCGAGCAGCAAGCCACTGTCGTACTCCGCATCGCCTCCCGGATGCAGCGCGTGATCGCGAACCCACGGTTCCGGCCTCCCGAAGGGAGTCGCCATCACGCCGAGCAAGCCCAGACACCCCGCTGCAGGGCCCGCGCCACATGCTTCGAGCGCGATGCGCCCGATGGACTCTCCTTCAGGAGCCGGGCCGCAGCAGCGGCCGTCCCCGACGCAGCAGCTGCGAACGGGTGCACACGCCTCCGGACGGCACGCCAGGCCGTAGTGGCAGTGCGCTGCGAGCTCAGGGTCTGACCGGTCGACCGATTCGGCCGCAGGCAGACCGTCGAGATGACTCGGCCTCCCGCCCCCGTCGTTACTCATCCCTCCATCGGCTTCTGCTGGGCCGTCCCCGACACGCCCCCCATCGGTATCGGGTGCCGGTCGAGGAGAACGCGATTCGTCTTCAAAACAGCCGACGGCCGCGACGCAGGCGAACAGTCCTGCCAGGCACGCCGTGTGGCTCCGCGCACGTTCGTTCACGGCCTCGTACCTCCCGTCGCGGCATCCCGGCGAGCGAGGCCGAAGCGGCCGCGAGCCCCGTCCAGTCCGACGTACACGAGCTCGAGCGCCCCGGGTCGCGATGCGAGGTCGGGGCCGCGCACACCCAGGCGGTCGAAGCCCTCGCCACTTCCCGTCAGCACGGGGTTGCCGTCCTCGAGCAGCCGCCAACCGATGATGTCGTCGCTCGCGGCTGCATGGATGGCCCATCGCGTTCCGTGGAGGGCGGCGAACACGAGCTGCCACGTGTCACCGTGTCGGGCGAGAGCCGGTGCGTCGATTTCGCTCGCGCCGAGCGCACGAGCACCGATCACGAACTCGAGACTCGAAGGGACGGCCTCCCAGGATACGCCATCGATCGAGCGATAGACCGAGAACCTCGCGTCCGTTCCGTCGCCCACGCGCGCGCGGACGATCATGACCCAGATGCCTGCATGGCTGCGCGCCACGGTCGGCATTTCCACGGTGCGGCTCTCCGACGACGAAAGCACGATTTGGCGATCTTCGACCCGTCGGGCGGACGCGTCCAGCACCGCACGCTCGATCCGCAGCGCGCGGCCCTCCGCGTCGCGAACCGTGTAGTACACCCACCACACCCCAAGCGTCCCGTACCAGACGAGCTCGGGGTCGTCGTAGCGCTCCGTCTCGGCCGTCGGCCGAAGCGCCGCGTTGCCCGCGTCGTCGACGAGGATGAGCTCGCCGGGGCGCGCCGGGTCGGGCCGCTTGGCGACGAGGATGCGCCCTTCGTCGGCGAAGGCGAGCGCTGCGACCCCATCGTCGTCGTACGCGAGACTGGGTGCGGACGGTTGGCTTCCCTCGTACGGTCGCCGCGTGTACTGGTCCAAGACCACGAGCGACGACCGCCCGCTCCAGGAAGCCGGCATGTCGCATGCCGCGGTTTCGGCCCGGAGCTCGACGAGACGCGCTCCGGGCCGGCGAGGTCCGGGATTGACGTTGCGCCCGTAGGCGACCAGGCGCGCGCGGGTCGGAACCTCGAACCTCGCCGACGCCACCGTCGCGCCCGTGTCCGGATCCTGGACCGTGGCGACGCCGTCTGGACGCACGATCAAGGAGAACGCGCGCGTCTGCGTCGGCTCGTCACGGCCCTCCGAGTAACGATCGAACGGCCATTGCGCGACGATCGTTCCCTCGACCGTGAGCAACATCTGGCGACGGGCGCCCGACAAACCCAGCGCCACGACCGGCCGCACGTCCGTGGCGTCCGTCGGTGTCTGACGCGTGAGCCCCACGTGGACGCTCTCGATGCATCCCGCACCGCAGTCGCGCGGCGGAGCGCCGAACGTCACGTGCAACGTCAAGCGGGTCCACCCGAGGCCCTCGACGGGACCGAAATCGACGCCGGAGTCGTGGCTCACGTCGCCGCCTGGGTGGAGCGCACCCTCCATCCACCACGGAGACGGAGTTCCGAACGGCCGGGCGTGCCCCCCGCAATCGGTCACGCCGGCACACGCGGCCAGGTCGATTCGCGTCCCCCTCGGCTCGCAGCAGTCCGCGTCGCCGACGCAGCAGCTCCGCAGCGGCCGGCAGGTCGGCTCGTTGCACCGAAATGTTGATGCGCCGGTCGCCTCGTAGCACGCCTGCACCGCCGGGTCCGGGCTCGCCGCCGAGTCTTCACGGTTGCCTGCGGAACCCGGCCCGGCGGGAATTCTGGCTTCGATGTCACCTTGCCGGGGAGGTCCGCCATCGAAAGGCGGCGTGCCGCCGTCCGGGCCGGACCCAGTCGCGGAGCCATCCCGACCCCCAGCTGCCTCCGATAGCGTGGTGCAGGCATGAGAGAGCAGAGCGAAAACAATCCCCCAGACGCGCAGCGACGCGCCGCATGGGAGCGACACCCGCCTCGCCGCGAAGCCGCCAGGCGTCGGTACGCTCGTCGATCGCGACGGTGCGATGGACATCGGGGACTCGCCTGTCTCGTCGACGTCGATCACGCGTCGTGCCACCCAATTTCCGAGTCGTTTCGCGCACCCATTTCCGTTGACCGGCACAGTCTGACACGGAAGCGCCAAGCGAGACGGCGGGTCGGCAGTCCGAACGACATCGCCCTCGCTAATCCCAGGGACGGGGCCATGTCTGCTCCAGCGGAACGAGCTCGTAGCGCACTCCGGTCGCGGTGGAGACTCGGCGCGAGACCAGCAGCCGAACGGTCGAGGGCGCGTTGGCGCGACGCGTCACGCCGAGCCCGAGCACTTCGCATTCGCCGTGGCAGGGGCCGAGCGCCGGCTCGTCGTGCCGCAGGACGGGATTGCCCGGATAGGGGGTGAACGTCCGCGGGAGCTGCCCTGGCTCGGATTCCCCCCGCGCGAGCGCGATGACCGTGCTTCCGCGAGCGGAACGCGCGGTGAACCACATGAGGAACGAGCCCCGACCCATTTCGTCGTAGTCGGCGATGACTTCGGGCGCGCGGACACCTCCGCGGGCATACGCGGGCAACGAAGCCGGGTCGAGAACGATGCCGCCGTCCGAGGGAATCGTTGCACCGAGCATCGCCGAGATACCCGCGACGCGGATCTGACTGGGCGCGCCGTCTCGTTCGCACGTGTAGAAGAGCAGATACGCGAAACCACTGCCCGTGCTGCCCGTACCCCTGGCGACGATCATCGGATCTCGAACGTTCTCGCAGTCCTCGGGAAGAGAGAGCGGGTCGTTGAAACCGCCGATGGAAGTCGCCGCGGAGCGCGAGGTGTCGAGGAGCCGGATTCGGTACGGCTCACCGACGTTGCGTTGCGCGATTGCGTAGACGAAATTGGCGGGGCTCGACGATAGCGCGAAGGAGGGTTCGCGGAGGATCCGCAGCCCCGACGCGCAGTTCGACATGGAAACGCAAGCACCGGCTGGCGGACCCACGCACGACGGATGGCAATCCCCGGCCCGGGGCGCGGGAGGTGGCGTCGACATCCACGCGCCGTTCCACGCCGTGCTGGTCGCGTGCCCGATCGCGAACCCGATGTCGGCGACGTGCTCGAGCGGGCGGTCCACGTCCGTGCCATCGACGAGCACGTCCCAGCGGTATGTCCCCGAGCTCGGCTCCGTGTGCATCAACGCCGGGGCGGCGATCCCGCCCGACGCCCATCCCTCGACTGCGCCGTCGACCCGCCGCACGAAACCGAGTCGTTCGGCGTCGAGGACCGCATCGTCGACGCCGCTCGGACGGCGGAACTGCACCGGATTGGTGCAGTCGAGGCGCCGCTCCACGAGCTGGCCCACGCGCACGCCGTCGCCGGTGCCCTCGAGCGCGACGAAGAGCCCGGGGCTCCGATCGCACTCCGTGTAGTCGCGCACGAGCTCGTCGACCGGAAGCAGCGGCGTGCGCTCGACGAGGACGAAGCCCTCCCCCGCCATGCTTTCGTTGGTACCGAGGACCTCCGCCGCGAGCACCGGACGGCCGCGTGCGTCGACGTCGGGCGACAAACGCACGGTCACCGCGAGCACGTGACCGAGGCCCGCGCCCGAGTACACGGAGCCGATGACCTCGGTTTCACGGCGCACCTGGAGGCGACTGTTGTCCATGCTCGGATCGACCGTGACCTCGACGGCGAGATCCGCCAGCAACCGCCGTCCCGGAACCACGTCGAGCGCCGGCGTCAGCACCAACGAAGCGACGCACGCACGGTGGGGTGTGGAGCCGCATCCCGTCACGACGCGCTCCAGATGGAACTTCACGTCGATCTCGACGCCGCTTGCGAGCGGCGTGCAGGCGTCGCGGCGTACGGAAACCCACGAATCCCCCAGGAACACGAGTCGATTGTCCTGCACGCGCGGGCTGCGCGGCGCACTCATCGGCAACGGCTGCCACCCCGTCAGCCCTGGATCCTCCCAACTCTCGATTCGCGACGTCCCGGACATGCAGCACGCGGCATGGCCCGCGCAGTCGAAGTCCGAGCAATTACGCAAGCCATCGCAGTCCTCGTCCACGCGCATGGAGTCGTCGCAAATTTCACGGGCGCGCGCACAAGCATCCATCTCGCGGTCACGGGGCGGTCCATCCGAAGTGAGGTCGTTCAAGACGTCGAACGGAGCATCGACGGGTGCGTCGATACCGCCGTCGGGCGGTGGCAACAGGTCTCGCTCCACGCGATTGAGCAGCGTGCATCCGGACACGAGGAGCACGACGAAGGCCACCGGCCCGCCGAGCCGGGCGCCCTGGAGCCTCGCCCTCATGGCGACCCCCACTGCCCCCGCGCCGCGACGAGCGCGCCGCCGTCGAGCGGCCCGACGCCAATGCGTAGAACGCTCGGCTCCGGCTCAAGCCGGTCGTCGGTCAGGGTCAGCCACAGGCTCGTCGCGCCCAGTGCCGCGGTCAGTCCCCAGAACACGTCCGCGACGAGATTGGCGGACTCGACGTCGTCGGCGAGCGCCTCGAGCGCCTCGCGCGAATCGTCTCCTCGCTGCGCGCGTTCGGCGAAATCGTCGTTGAGCACGATCGCACGGATCCCGAGAACGGTTGCGACGAGGCCCGAAACTCCGGTCGCGACCCAACCGGCGGTCGGCCAGCCTCCGTGGCGCGTTTCGTCCCGACGCAGCGGGCGCAACGTGGCCTCGAGGTAAAGCGTTCGACCGGCTTCCGCGTCGAGGGAGGTACGCGCCTCACCGTACCCGCGAGCCGTCACCGTCACCGTGCGATGACCGGGTCGGATGCGGATGGCGAGTCCGTCGGGGCCGGGATCGAGCTCCGTGGCGTTATACCAGTGGCCGTCGACGGCGATCCGGAACGGAACGTTGGCGGAGACCCGCAGCGTGGCCGGCTGGGGAGGCGTCGGTGACTCGGGTTGCGGCGGCGGCTCGGGCTCGGGCTCGACCGGACGTGGAATCGGCTCGAGCCGCACGCGGACCTGCACGCGCGCTCCGACGGCGAGCCGCGCCGATTGCTGCGCCGGTTGATGGTCCGGCGCGGCGAAAAAGAACGTGCGCTCGCCCTCGGGCAACGCGACTTCGAGCGGCGTGCGCCCCACCGGCGCCAAATCGAGACGATCCACGCGCACTTCCGCACCGGGCGGCTCCGTTTCGACGGCCGCCACGGCGACGC
Organism: Myxococcota bacterium; assembly: GCA_025054695.1. Classification (GTDB taxonomy): domain Bacteria; phylum Myxococcota_A; class Polyangia; order Polyangiales; family JANWZI01; genus JANWZI01. Next base: position 16,927 of record JANWZI010000045.1, read on the forward strand.
GCGGGCGCAACGCCTCGCGACGACGGCTGCCCTCGATTCGCTCGTCCTCGGAGAGGTCGGGCATCGCGAGGTATTCGCTGTAGTAGTTGAACGCTTCCGTGGGTCGGTCGAGAGCCTCGAGAGTCACTCCCGCGTTGAAGACCGCGTTGCGGCTGCGGACGATACGCAGGCTCTGGACGAAGGACGCCAGGGCCTCTTCGAGCAACGCTCGACGCCGTGTACCCCGCGCCCGCAACGCCTGGGCGAGCGTTTCGTTCCCCCGCTCGAAATAGAGCCGCGCCTCGGCGTTGACGTCGGCACGGGCCGGAGAGGACGCGGCGATGACGGTGCAGCCGAGGAGGACGACGAGGGGGACGAGGCGCCGGCGCAGAAGGCCATGGCAAGTCATGCTCACGCCCAGCATGCGCGGGATCCTGTCAGAACTTCACGTGCGGCGGTAGACGAAGCGCTCACGACGGAGATGGGAACGGAGCTCGGACTCGGACTCGGGCTCGGGCTCGGCCTCCGACTCAGACACGGCCTCGGACTCGGACACGGACTCGGACACGGCCTCCGACTCGGACACGGCCTCGGAATCGGCCTCGGTTTCGGACTCGCTCTCCGGCACGAGCTCCCACTCGAACGCCCCAGCGGGGTCATCCATCCAAGGGACCTCCGCCGTCAGAAGCTCGTCTTGAAGGGAAGCGGCGACCCGCCTCCGGTCTGGCCTTCCTCCCGGCGCATGGGCCGCGGCCGGCCCAGGACACGAGCCCCGTCCGCGGGTAGCACGGACACGACGTCGTCGACGTGTCCCTCGAGCCGGAAGCGTACAGCAATCGGGTCGTTCCTTCGCTCGAGCGGCACGACGAGGGGGGTCGTGCCGAGCAGACGGTCTCCGACGAACACCTGGGCTCCGGCGGGCCGCGACTCAAAGCGCACGCTCACGAGCTCGACGGCCGGCGGCTCGACCCCGACGGGTGGCTCGTCACCCGACGGCGCGCCCGGCCCCGCCGCGGTGGCCGCGCCATGGCTCGTCGGGGTCGCGGCTCCGGACCCAGGCACCGACGTACCTTCGGAGGCTTCCGTCCCCGCCGCATGGGAGGCCGGCGGCTGCTCCGATGGGGCCGCAGCCGGCGTGCTCCCCGTTCGATCTCGCATCGCGACCCATGCGAGCAGCGCAACGAGAAGAACCGCGCCGACTCCGCCGACGACCCAACGCACCGGCTTCCTGCGCGACGGGGCAGGGGTTGCCTCCGACGTCGAGAGGCGCGCGGGGGCGGTTGGAGCGTGTGAGACGAACGCCGAGGGGCGCGGCACGTCCGGGGCGGCCGCGAGAAGGGCCGCCGAGAACTCGGCCATCGTCTGGAAGCGATCCGCGGGGTTCTTGGCCAGAGCCCGCAACACGACGCCTTCGACGGCCTCGGGGATCGCGCAACCTGGGGGTGCCCGGCTCGAAGGCGGAGGCGGCGGTTCGTTGGCGTGCTTCCAGAGCAATTGGAAGTAGTTGCTGCCGTCGAAGGGCGGGCAGCCCGCGAGCATTTCGTACAGGATCACACCGAGCGCGTAGATGTCGGCACGGCGGTCGACGTCCATTTCGCCGCGCGCTTGTTCGGGTGACATGTACAGCGGCGTGCCGACGAGCTGCCCCGTCTTGGTCATGCGGACCGCTTCGGTCTCGGCGGTGCGGACCTTCGAGATGCCGAAGTCGAGCACCTTGACGAAGTCGGCCTCGCCCTTGCGCACGAGGAAGATGTTTTCGGGCTTCAGGTCGCGGTGCACGATGTTGCGCTCGTGTGCGGCGTGCAGCGCGTCGGCGACCTGGTGCGCAATCGCCAGCGCCCGCCCCAGCCCCAGCGGCCCCTGCTCGAGGACCGCCGACAGCGGCGATCCCCGGAGGAGCTCCATGACGATGAACACATCGCCGTCGGGCGTCGCATCGAACGAAACGACGTCGATGATGTTGTCGTGCTCGATGCTGCTCGCCGCCACGGCTTCCTGGCGAAGTCGCTCGACCGCCTGGCGGTTGGCCGCGATGCGGCGCGCAAGCACCTTGACGGCGAAGGGCTTGCCGATGTGGACGTGTCGCGCGGCGTACACCGTTCCCATACCGCCCTCGCCGATGCGCGACTCGATCTTGTACAGCCCGCCGAGCACGCGGCCGAGGAACGGGTCCGGGCCGTCCTCGTCTCCCTCGTCCGGCGGCCGCGGGCCCGAGTGGGACGCGGGCGTCGGCGTCCCGGCCGGTCGCGGTCCCGAAGCGTCGGAAGCGGTCGACGCGCCCGGGGACGAGGACGGCTCGAGCCCTAGCCCGAGCTGCGTCGTTGCGTACCCGACCCCGTCGTCGCGCGAGTCCGCCATCCGGCCCGTCTCTCCGCGCTCATGGTAGACGTTGTGCGTGCATGCGTCACGCACTCGTCGTCCTCACGAGCCGCCCTCGGCCGTCCTCACCGAGGCGCGCAGGCGCGGTCCGACGCCCCGCACGACCCGGTTCGAGGCCATCCGTGACCGGTCCGGTCGCGTCGTTCGCCGCGGGAGTCTGGCGGCGACCGGGGCGGTCGCTCCTCGGCCAGGAGCCCGACGATGAAGGTCGCACCGCTCGGCCTGGCCACCCAAACGGTGCGCGCGGAGCTCGATCGAATACGGCGGCCGTTCCGCGTCGCCGTCGAGCGCGCCAAGAACGGGTTCAACGTCGGGGCCATCATCCGCACTGCGCACTCGTTCCTCGCGCGCGAGGTGCTGCTCGTCGGGGTTGAGCCCTGGTACGAGCGCGCGGCGATGGGCATGCACCGCTACGAACGTGTGGTCGAACTGCCCGATGCGCGCGCGCTGCTCGAGTACGTTGGCGCGGCTCCCCTCGTGGTGTTCGAGAAGGACCACGCGACGGTGGATCTGTGGGACGCACGGCTGCCCGACGACGCGGTGCTCGTTTTCGGCAACGAGGACGACGGCGTAAGTGAAACGCTCCGGTCCGCCGCTTCCGAGGTGGTGGCCATCCCGATGTATGGCATCAACCATTCCTATCCGGTCGTGGTCGCCGCCGGCATCGCGATGGCCGAGTGGACACGTCGCCGGATGGCCGGCGCACGCATCGTGAGCGGCGGTCGAAGCTGACCGCCGCCCAGGCACCGTGCGTGGCTGGCCAAGGCCATGGCTGCCGCGAACGGGCGACGACCGGCGCGCGGCGCTCGTCCGGCGCGCGCATGCGTCAGGGCGGGCACAGAGCCATCGCCGAGACGTGCGAGCCGGAGGAGGCATTTAGGTGGACACGGCGACGGGGCGAGCGTGCTCCGACAGTTCGTACTCGGCGAGCAGTCGAGCGAGCGCCTCTTCGAAGCGGTCGACCTCGAAGCTATCGGACGATCCCTCCGGCCATGAATACCGGCCGGGCTGCCCCGGTAGCGTGAAAGGCAGGTGGGGAATGCCATGACGTCGCAAACGCTCGGCCAGTTCGTGGTGGAAGCGGAACCAGCGTCGGTCGGTGGCCTGGGTGTACAATGGCGAGCAGACGACGAGCGAGGCCACGTTCGAGGCGCTGCGTTGCAGATTGGTCAGACGGGCGTCCAGATCCTTGACGTCGGAGGTGTGGCTCTTGGCCTCGATCGCGATCACGGTGCCGTTCTTCAGCAGCAGCAGCGCGTCACCCTCGAAGACGACCTGTCCAGGAACCTGGGTGCTCACCAGCAGAACCCGGGCGACAACCGACTGGACGCACGTCGGCGCGTGTCCTTCCAGCCACGCGCAAAGGCGTCGTCGGACCGCGTGCTCGAACGCGGGACCGAGTCGCTTCGTCGGCTCGGCGGGCGAGGGCTCGGACGGCGTGATCAGCGCCCGCCGCACGCGATTGACCAATTGGCCGAGCGCCTGATCCCAGGCCGACTCGAAACGCAGCCCGTTCAGGGCTTCTCTCGCGAGGTCGAGGAACTCGCGGCGAACCGAGTCGAGCTCCGTCCTGGTGCGCCCTTTTCGTTCGTGGAGGATGGTATCGAACGCGTACTGCGCGGCTTCTCGGAGCAGCGACGTGAGGGTTTCGAACAGCTCCGAGCGAAGCCGCTCGGCGAGCTGCGGTCGCGCGAGCGCGAGCTTCTCCCAGGTGGGCACCCGCTCGCCGAGGTCCGGTATCTGCTCCCAGAGAGAGGCGCGCCGGGCTCCCTCGTCGTGATACGCGAACGTCTCGTCGACGTCGTACCCGAGCCCCGTCCGGTCCGAGGCAAGCGTGCGGCCGTGGACCGTGAGTCGTCCGCGCTCGAAGATCGCGAGGGGTGGAGGCGCGTCCCTTCCGGGTGCGACGTGGCGCATCGCGAGCACGTCCTCCAGACGCAGCGGCGTGTCTCCGTAGGGAACGGTCTGCGTCCCGTGATGGCCGACGACGTCGAGCCATTGCAACGCGCATGGCCGTTCGATGCTGTACAGCACGGACAGCGAAGTCCGGTCGTCCTTGCATGCGGCGCGCAACGCGTCGACGAGCGCGAGCAACTGCAGTTTTGTGCCGCCGTTGCCGACGATGACGCATCGGGATTCGACGTCCCGAGTCCGTGCTCCCGCCGCCTCGTAGATGTCGTGCGGATCGTCGCTTCCTACCTGCACGCAATGAGCGTCGATCCGATGCGACGCGAGGACATCGAGAAGCGGACGAGTCCAGTTCCGACGCTGCGCTTCGGCCGTGGAAAGGATCACCACGTGCTCACCGGGGCGCGCCACGGCGAGCAGCGGCGCGAGCACGGACACGTTCTGTCGAGTCGAGATGGCGAAAAACGTCCGGAATCCGGGTGCGGGCGTCATACGTCCACCTCGTTGCGCCGACTTCGTGCCATCGTCCTTCGAGTCGTCGTCGTGTAGTGTATGTGGCCGACGGGGAACGGTTCCATGATGAAAGCGGCAACCAGGAGATGGCGAGGCGTTCTCCTCGGTCTGATGGCCTCCATGTCCGGCTGCGGGGGCGGCTCGGACGGCGGCGATCCGCCGACGCCCCGCGACGCGGGCTTGGGGGCCGACGTGGCCGTGTCGGCAGACGGGAGCGGCGGGGGCGAGGCAGGTCCAGGCGTCGATTCGGGGCCCGCGGACGATGCGGGAAGCGGCGACGACGGCGGTGCGACGGACGCAGGCATCGAGATGGACGCGTCGGGCACGACCGATGCGGGGCGCCGTGACGGCGCGACGCCGCGCGATGGCGGAGCAGCGGGCGTCATGTGCGGCATGGAGATCTGCCGCGGTGGTCAGGTGTGCTGCGCGACGTTCGGTGGCGGCATGACCACGGCGATGTGCACCGATCCGGACGCGTGCAGGGGCGCGAGCTTCGCGTGCGACGGACCGGAGGACTGCACCGACGGCACGGTGTGTTGCGGCAACCGCACGGGCAGCGGAGCGGGCCGGACGGCCTGCGCGTCCCCGGACGGATGCATGTTCCGCATCTGCCGCACGGACGAAGATTGCCCTTCGGGCAGCGAATGCTGTCCGTTCATGCGAACGGGCGTCTGCTCCGCGTTCGGCTGCGCACGGCCCTGACCGCCGGACACCGGGCCCATTAGCGAAGCCCGCGCATCAGCTCCACGAGCACCCGGGCCGCCGCGTCGATGGCGGCGGGCTCGGACAACAACCCGAGGACGAGATGACCGTCGTCCTCGAAGTCGTAGAGATAGCCGGGGTGCACGAGCACGCCACGGTCGAGAAGCGACAACGCCCAGCGCTCGTCCGTCCCGATGCGCGGCACGCGAACCACCGCGTACCAGCCGGCCTGCGGCCGGAGCACGCTCGCCGCGGTTCCCTCGAGCGCCGCCTGCAGCGCCGCGAGGTTGCTGCGGCATCGTTGGCCGATGCGCGCGCGCACCTCGTCCGCGGCCTCGAGCCATCTGCGCAAGGCGAGCTGCTGCGGTGTCGCCACCGACAGCAGGGCGTCGGCCGCCACCTCGAGCCGGCCCAAGGCCTCTTCGACGAGCCGGTCGTCGGCGCCCGCGACGCCGATCCAAGCGATTTTCATCTGAGGAAGCGCGGCGAGCTTGCTCAGCCCCGAGAGCGCGAAGACGAGCGGCGCGCCCCGACGGGCGGCCAGCAGAGCGGAGGGAACCCCTCGCGCCCCTTCGCGCAGCGGATAGCGCGCGAATACTTCATCGACGACGAGGGGAAGCCCGAGCGAAGCGAGCGCATCCAGCTCGTCGGGCTGCACATAGTTGCCGGTGGGATTGTTGGGGCTGACCGCGACGAGCGCGCGCGTGCGGGCGGTGCGGGCGCGCCGAATCGAGTCCGTGTCGACTCGCCACTCGTCCTCCGCGGCGAGCCGGTACGGCACGAGACGGATGCCGTTGAGGCGTGCCAGATGCGGCAGCAGGGGATAGCTCGGCGCGGGGACGAGCCACTCGTCGCCCTCGTCGGCGAGCAGGTGCATCAGCAGCCCGTAGGCCTCGCTCGTGCTCGCGACGAGCAGCACGTGCTCCGGCTCGATCGCGACGCCGTCGACGCGCAGCCAATCCTCAGCGACGGCGCGGCGTGCTTCGGGTAGCCCGAAGGGATGCGGCTCGTACCGCGCGCTGCGCGGATCGGCGAGTGCTTCGACGACGATGCGCTCCGGCATGCCGAGGCCGACCGCCGTGGGATTGCTCGCGGTGGCGTCGAGCCAGCCGCGTCCTTCGCGGCGGGCTTTCTCGAGCGCGCGCGCAAGCGCGTTGGGCGTCCGATCGACGGCGCTGCGACGCGAAAGCACGCGCCGCCACGGTAGCACCGCGGAAGGTTTCGGCTCCGCGTCGAAGGTCGAGTCACGGCGGCGGCCGTGTTGGTTGACGCCACCGCACGGTCAAGTCCAAGACCTCGGTCGGGTCGGAGACCCAGACCGAGTCCGAGCGCGAGTCCGAGACCGAGTCCGAGACCGACCGCGAGGCCGAGGCCGAGCTCCGGTTCGCGTGCGACCGTGCGGTGCGCTCAACGGTGCGCGCGAAGTGAAGCGATCCGATACAGCCCGATCCGCAGGCGTGGCGCGGCGGGCCAGTACGCGATGAGGCGGTCGCCGTGATTGGGTACGTCCCAGACGACGACCGGCTCAAGCGGCACCGAGGCGCGCAAGCGCTCGCATGCCGGCTGCATCGTCGAGCCGGAGGGCGGCGGTGTGCCCCACGGTCGGAAACGCGCGTGGCAGCGCATGCCGAGTAGCGCGTACGCCTCGCGATCCGTCGGGCCGCTCCACACAAGCGCCGTGATCGAACGCGGCCGTGCTCCGGGAAACAGGTACAGGGGGACGTGGTCGTGCGTGAACGAAGCCCACGGCCCGTCGTCGAGGCGGTCTTCCTGCTGGATGAAGACGAGGTCGTAGTCGCGCCGGTCCGCGAGCGCCGCGGCGGCACGCCGCAGGAACGCTTCCTCGGTCGCCTGGTTGTCGGGCCCGAACAGGGCGCGGGCCGTCGGCCACGCGCCCACGGCCACCGACAGCAATCCGGCGGAGGCGAGCCAGCGCCCGGAGGGCAGCGCGCGCAGTCGCGACAGCCCCGCACCGGCGAGTCCTGCAGCGAGCAGCACAGCCGGCAGATGCACGCGTGCGACGTTGGAACGGTCAAGGTCCGCGAGGACCACGACGAGCGCGACGAGCACCGAGACGGCGAGCGAGGTCGAGGCGCGACGCGAACCGCGAGGCACCAGCACGCCGAGGGCCGCGAGAACGAGCAGCGCCGGAGGCACGATCGCCGGATCGAGCAGCGCGTTGGTTTCGAGCAAGCGGTTGAGCAACGACGCGGCGTCGAGCTTCGCCCCAGGCAAGCTGTCGCGCGCGGCCAGCTCCGCCGCCATGCGTGCGACGTGCAGCGCGTGCGGCACCACGAGTGCCGTCGCGGCGAGGCAGGCCACGAGCAGCCCCCGCGGCCGGCGACGTTCCGAAGCGATCCGCAGTCCGACGAGCGCGCCGGCGAGCAGCGGTCCCTCGGGTCGACCGATGGCCGCGAACGCGGCGAGCAGCGCTGCCGCGACGAGCGACCGACGCCGCCCCGTGCGCACGGCGTCGCCGAGCAACACGAGCGCGCCGAACAGGGCGAGCATCACGGGCACCCCGATGGCCTCGGACACGTCCATGCGGACCACGACCGGGAGCAACGCGACGAGCCAGGCCGCGAGCAGCCCCGCGCGCGCGTCGCGCAACCACATCCCGAACGCGGCGGCGGCGAGCCCGACCGAGGCCGTGCCCATCACCGCCCGCGCGCCGATGAGCACGGCGTGATCCGCGCCGAACAGCCGCAGCAGGGCGTGATCGAGCACGGCGACGCCCGCGCCGTAGTGGGGCACCGCGTCGAGCGCGAGCACCTGCGCCGTCCACCGATACCCGACGAACTGCATCACGGGACCCCCGGGCACGAGCAGCCGTGCGAGAGCGGCTGCCCCCGCGGCGAGCAGGACGGCCCGCCCCACGCCGTGCGTCCCGAGCCACCGCCTCGCCGCGCCGGCGGCCAGCACGAGCGACGCGAGCGCGAGCCCCGACAGCACCCATGCGATGCCGAGCTGGACGCGCTCGAGCCCGTCGGTGCGTGCCATCGCCGGCTCCTGCGTCGGATCGAACAGCTCGCGGGGCTCGACGTGTCCGCGCATCCGCGCATGCAGGTGGCGGCGCATGGCGAGGACCCGCTCGAGCTTGCCCTCGGCGATCACGGCGCCCTGCCGCCGAAGCTCGGCCGTCATCTCGAGGTAGCGGTCCAGATCGGCGATGGCGCCGGTTGGGTCCACGTGCTGTCGAATCTCGGCGCGGCAGTAGAACGCGTCCGGATCGTCGGGCCCGACCGCGATCGCACGCTCGATGTGGTGCTCGGCGTCGGCTTGATGACCCAGACGGTAGTGGCTGACCGCGAGATAGATGTGCAGCCGCGGCTCGAAATCGTACGCCGCGCGCGCGCGCTCGAGCAGCGCGATGGCGCGACGATATCCCCGTCGTTTCTGCTCGGCGCTCGCCGCGCGCTGGTGAGCCCAGTAGTGCCAGGCGACGGCGGCGACGAACGCAGTGAGCGGATCACCGGGTCGCGCGTCGGCCTCGCGTTGCAGCGCGAGGGCGGTCGGCTCGTCCGGACGTTGACTCGCGAGCGACGCGACGACCATGCCGAGCGCGCCGCCACGGGGATGGGTGCGCGCGATCGCGACGAAACGATCGTGGGCCTCGCGGTACGCTCCCCCGCGATAGAGCGCGAGTGCCTCGGCGTACGCACGCGCGGCGGGCTCGGGGAGCGACGGCGCGGGATCGACGGCCGTCGGCACGCTTTCGAATGTCGCGTTGCGGTCTCTCGTCGGACGCGACCACACGAACGGCTCCTCGCGCTCACGGAGGCGCGCCTCGAGAGCCTCCGCGAAGCCGTGGGGCCCGCGCGCCTCGAAGGCGAATCGTTCGCTTCGTCGGCCGTGGGCGAGCGCATCGGGATGCGCGAGTCGCGCGTGTCCCTCCCCTCGAGCGCAGCGCCAGCGCGCTTCGACGTGAGACCGCTCGATGCGCGCCTCGAGCAGGCTGCATCCGGCGATGGGCTCGCCGCCCAGCATGTGCGCGACGAGCCGCTCCTGCCCGGGCGGGATGACCCACGCGCCCTCGCGTCGCTGCGCGAGACCGGCGGGGATCTCACCGAACGACACCGCTCCGAGCACCGCGAAAGCGACCCGCGCGGCACGACGGATCGGCTGCCGTCGAGCGACCGCTCGATGCACCCCGTCGCACACCTTGTCACGGATCGTAGCGCGAGGCCGCGCCCTTCTCGCGCAGGGACGCCCTCTGAGCGCGGAAATGCCGCGCCGCTTCGTTGACTGGTGGTATCGTGCGATGTTTCGAGCCCGAGTCGGAGTCCGAGTCTGAGCCGGAGTCGGAGTCGGTGCCCGAGACAGAGTCCGAGTGCGTGTCCGAGTCCGAGTCCGAGACCGAGTCCGAGTCCGACACCGAGCCGCAACCGAGCGGCGCGAGCGCCGCCTTCCTACGCGCGCATCCGCGCCATCGGTTCAACACGTCGCGAGACGGAGGCAGGGGTTGCCGCCCGCCCGGAGCCGGCCTAGCCTCGTCCTGGAAGCCCGGAGGGGTCCCCAGTCGGGGTGGGGCTCGGCAGCTCGGACACGACGAGGTCAAGTGGACGGATCGGTGCCAGCGCTGGCGATCGCGTCGGTGATCGTCGGCATGCCGCTCGGGGCGTTGTTCGCGGGACTCGACGCGGCGCTCGCCCAGCTCGGGACGGTGCGCCTCGAGGCACTGCGGGACGCCGGAGGACCGGAAGCGAGCGTCGCTGCGCGCGCCCACCGCGATCTCGCGGTGATCCAGGCGCGATTGCTCACCGGCCGCATCGTCTGTCTGGCGCTCGTCGTCACGAGCGTCTCGCGCATCACGGGTTTGGACGGCTCGCTCGGCTCCATCGCCTCGGTCGCAGGCGCCTCGCTGCTCTACGCCGTGCTCGCGGAAACCGCGATCACGGTGGCGCGCGCGCGCGCCGGTCGTTGGGCCCTGGTGGCGTTGCGGCGCGCCCGCCCTCTCGAGTTGCTGCTCGCTCCGCTCGCCTTGCCCCTCGTCGCCGTCTCGCGGTGGCTCGGCGGCGCGTTGCCGCGGCCCGAGCCGACTCCGCAGGAAGCGCGCGTGGCCGAACTGACGGTCGAGCACCTGATCGACGAGAGCGCCGCGAGTGGCTCGATCACCCGCGACCGGGCGCGCCTGTTGCGCAGCGCGCTCGAGTTCGAGAACACGCTCGCGCGCGAGGTCATGGTGCCCCGCACGCACATGGTCGCGCTCGACGTGACGATGCCCATCGACGCGCTGCTCGATCGGGCTCTGGCCGAGGGCCACAGCCGCTATCCCGTCTACCGGGGCACCCTCGACCACATCGAGGGCATCCTGCACGTCAAGGACCTGATTCGCCTCGTGCGCGGTCGCATCTCGACCGAGGGGCTGACCGTCGGGCCGTTGCTGCGCCGGCCGTACGTGGTCGCCGAGACGCAAAAGATCGGGACGCTTCTGCGCGAAATGCAGCAGCGGCGGCTACACCTGGCCATCGTGGTCGACGAGTTCGGAGGAACCTCGGGCATCGTCACCCTCGAAGACGTCCTCGAGGAGCTCGTCGGCGAGATTCGAGACGAGCACGACGAGGAGGAAGCGCCCGTGCGCGAGATCGCTCCGGGCCAGTGGGCGGTCGACGCGGGCGTCAGCGTCCACGACGTGAGCGAGGCCATCGGCGCGCCGCTCGTCGAAGCGGCGAGCGGGAGCTACCACTCGATCGGTGGGCTCGTCGTCAGCCTCGCGGGGTACGTGCCGCCCGTCGGGGAGCGGATCCAGGTCGGCGCCTTCGACGTCTTCGTGCGCGATGCCGACGAGCGACGCGTGCGCCGGGTCGAGATCCGGCGACGCAGCCCCCCGGACGTGGAGGCCGCTTAAGCACGGAGCTCCACATGCAACAAGAGGAGGAATCGATGAATGCGAGCACGTCGAGCGCGCACGACTTCACGTTGCCCGCGTTGCGAGGCGGGTCGATCCCGCTTTCTCGTTATGCCGGCAAGGCGCTCCTTGTCGTCAACGTCGCCTCGCGTTGCGGGCTGACACCCCAGTACGCCGCGCTGCAGGCGCTGTACGCGCGGCGCGCGAACGAGGGGCTCGAGGTGATCGGCGTGCCGTGCAACCAGTTCGGCGCGCAGGAGCCGGGCACCGAGGACGAGATCGCTTCGTTTTGTAGCACGAACTACAATGTGACGTTCCCCCTCGCGGCCAAGCTCGACGTCAACGGCCCCGGCCGCCATCCGCTCTTCGCGTGGCTGTGCGGGCAGTCTCCAGGCCCGGAACCGGCCGGCGACGTGACGTGGAACTTCACCAAGTTCGTCATCGACCGCGCGGGCCGGCTCGTCGCACGCTTCGCGCCGCCCGTCTCGCCCGATTCGCCCGAAGTGCAACAGGCCATCGACCGCGCCTTGCGCGCGTAGGGGCTTGCCGCCGTCGAGCGGGGCGGCTAGCCATGCGGCCGGATCCCACCGTGACCGCGACGCCCCAGGACGATCCGGCGCCGACGCGCGAGCCCAACATACCCCCTGCGTCCCCGACCCGGGCGGTCCAGCCCGCGACCGGGAGCACGGGCGCACAGGGCAGAGGGCTCCTCGATCGGTGGCTCGCGCGGCTGACCTTGCGTCGCGCGTTCGCCATCGAACCGAAACTGCGTGGCGAGCCGCGTGCCGCGATCGCCGAAGCGCTGGAGCTGGCTGACCAGAAGGCGGCGGCGGCGGAGCTTCTGTGGAACGGCGGCCAAGCGGCCGAGGCGCTCCGGTTACTGGCGAGTGCCCTCGACGCCACGGCGCGCGCGCTGGAGCCATTCGCCGGGGCGCTCGGCGATGCGTCCGATGCAGACCGAGGTGCGCATCGCGGTTCCGCCCTGCGGGCGTTGCTCGGAGAGGAGAACACCGCCGCTCAGGTGGAGTCCGTCCTGCTCGAGGTCGGCTCGGTCGCCCTGCCCGTCCTGGAGCGCGAGGTCACGCCCCGCCACGAGGAGCTGTGGAACCGGTGGTGGCGCGCGCGCACCCGGCTCGCGGAACCGCTGCGCGAGGCGACCCGGACCCGGGCGCAACTGCGGGCAGCGGTCGCCGTGCGCCTGCTCGTTCCCGTGGCCGTGCTCGCCGCCGCCGCGATCGCGCTCGCCATCGCGCTCGACGAGCCCGAGGGCATGTTCGCCGAAGCCTCCGGCGTGTGGGCGGGCGCGGCCGATTTCGACGCGTCCAAAGCCATCGACGGCTCGCCCACGACCGCGTGGCTTGCACCCGACGGAATGAGCGCCACCCTGGTCGTGCGCATCCACCCACCGCGCTCGGTGCGGCGCATTCGCCTGCTCAACGCGTACAATGCGCCCCACTACGACCGCGGCACGAAGGACTACGCCCTCGAATTGCTCTCCGACGACCGCGTGCTGCGCCGGTTCGGAGGACGCTTCGAGCGGACGGTGCAGGGCGTCCCTTCGTGGGTGGACCACGACGTCGGCGTCGACGGCGTCGACCGCATCCGTTTCGTCGCCTACTCGTATCACGGCCTGAGCGCGGGGCTCGCCGAGATGCGCCTCGAGCCGTGACCCACCCGCGTACAGCGTGAATCTTCGGCGCGGCGCGGCGACCGCGCTTCTCGCCCTGGGGGTCTCGGTCGCGTTCTGGTGGCCGGCCTTTCGGCGACCGGAGGCGAGTGGATGGGGCGACTGGCAGTGGTTCCATCACTTGTGGGAGGCCGGACGCGTCGCGTTGGTGCGCTGGGGCGAGGCCCCGCTGTGGAACCCCCACCACTGTGGCGGCGTCTCGCTGTGGGGAAACCCGCAGTGGCAGCTGGCCTCACCCACCTATTGGTTCTTCGGGCTACCGTTCGGCACGAACGTCGGACACAAGCTCTTCGTTCTGTGGCACACCGTCGTCGGCTGGCTCGGCACGTACGCGCTGGCGCGGCGCGAATTCCACACGAGCCGCGCCGCGGCGCTCTTCGCAGCGACCGCGTTCTGCACCAGTGGCTTTTTCGCGTGGCACGGGGCCGGTGGCCACGCGACCTTTCTCGCCTTCTATTACGGCCCCCTGCTCTTGTTGTGCTGGCGCCGCGCCGCCCGGGATCTGCGCTGGTCGGCGGCCGTCGCGGGGCTGCTCGCGCTCATGCTGCTCGAGGGCGGCCACTACCCGTTCCCCTACTGGGTCGTCTGGCTCGCGCTCGATGCGCTCGTTCGCCTGGCCGATCGACGCGCGCGCGTCGGCGTGTTGCGGGCGGCCGTCGTTTCCTCGCTCCTGACGGCTTTGCTCGGGGCGATCCGAATCGTACCCATCGCCCTCGCGCTCCGCGACCACCCTCGACCCACCCACGACACCGATGCGCTTCGGTTCGCGGAAATCGTCGAGATGCTGACGGCGCGCGAGCACGCGTACGTGTGGCCTGGGCATCGCTGGGTATGGCCGGAGTACGGTGCGTACGTCGGCTGGATGCCACTCGTGGCGGGCGCCGCTGGCGCGCTTGTCGCGGCAGCGCGTCTTCTGCGCCCCTCGGTCGGCGGTCCCGCGCGCACGGGTCTTGCGTTTCTGCTCGTCGGCGGCTTGCTGGCACTCGGCTTGACGCAGGGCCGCGCCTCGCCCTTGCACCCGTGGCCGTTGCTCCACGAGCTACCCTTCTACGGCTCCCTGCACGTGCCGTCGCGGTGGCGCGTGATGCTGCTGCTGCACCTGGTGTTGCTGGCGGCGCTCGCCCTCGATGCGACGCATCGCCTCCTCGCGGGCAGCGGGTCCCGTCGACGCAGACGCCTGCGCCGTTGGACCGCATCGCTGACCTGGGCAGCCGCCCTCGTCACATGCGTCGACATCTACCTCGTGACGCGACCCATCGTGGATCGCTGGAACGGCCCGCCCGTCGGTGTCGGCCCGGTCGCCCCCCGCCACCACCTCGTCGAGGCCGTGCGCTACCTCGACGAGTACGCGAACTACCCGCACCGCAACGTCGGCACGCCCACGTGTTACGACCCGCTGCCCTGGCCGGTCGCACCCGGCCTGTGGCTGGGCGACGTCCCCCAGGCGCGCCTGTCGCCGCCGGATGCGGGACGCGTCGAAGATTGGGGACGCACCAGCCTGACCGTATGGGCTCGCGCGCGGCTCGAGCGGCCGGCGACCGTCGTGTTCAATCAGAACCACGCGCGTGGCTGGCACAGTGAACAGGGTCGCGTCGTCGCGGACGAGGGCCGTCTCGCCGTCGTCGTCCCGCACGGTGGCTCGATGCGCGTCGAGGCGCGCTATCGACCCGAGGAGCTGCCGTACACGGTGGGCCTGTTCGCACTGGGCATCGCCGGATGCCTCGTCGTGGCGCGACGGCGCCCGCGGCGCTGACGGCGCGGCTCGCTGCAGCCGATGGCAAGGACGGTCCTGCCGCGTCCGAGCTCGGGCCGAAGTCCGAGTCGGAGCCAGAGTCCGAGGCCGAGACCGAGTCCGAGTCCGAGTCCGAGTCCGAAGCCGAGCCCGACCCCGACCCCGACCCCGAGTCCGAGACCGAGTCGGAGACCGAGTCGGAGTCCGAGGCCGAGCCAGAGCCCGAGCCCGAGTCCGAGACCGAGACCGAGGCCGAGCCCGAGTCCGAGACCGAGACCGAGGCCGAGTCCGCCTCACCGCCGCAGCAGGCCCCACGTCATCGCCGCAACGCGGTCCAGCGCGCGCTCCGCTTCCGCGACGTCGTCGACGTAGCCCCACGCCACCGCGACACGCAAACCCACCCGCGCCTCGCGAAGGGAGCCCAGCGCCGTGTGCAGCCTCGCGCGACGATTGCCCCGGTCACTGCCGTCGGCCTCGGCCAGATTGAGCGCCGCGCTGCTCGCCGCGCGCCGGATCTGCCGTGCGAGGTCCCGGTCGACCGATTCGATCGATTCGACGAGCGTCCGCATGCGCGCGATGGTGTCGAGCAACAGCTCCAGCGCCTCGAGCCGAAGGGGGGTAGGCATGCCCCCCTCCGAGCGAAAGAACCGTGACAGCGTCGTGTGCTGGCACGCGTTCTTTCGCCCTTCCGGGCTGCACACCCCCCGAGG
>JANWZI010000046.1 GCA_025054695.1 Myxococcota bacterium
GCCCCGTTCCGCGGTGCTCGACCGTGGTGCGCAGACGCCGCAAGCCGAGTTCGAATCGAGGCCCGAGTCCAAGTCCGAGCCCAAGCCTGAGTCCGAGTAGTAGGCACGATCTCAACGAAGCTGTTCGGCGCTGTGAGACCGAGTCCGACTCGGAGTCCGAATCCGGGACCGCGGCCGAGGCAGGGTCCGCGTCGGACGCCATAGGACGCCGCTGGACGGCATCGGATTCCGCCGGTCGCGGGGCGTCGACCCGCATCCTCTGCCGATTTCATACCTGAAATGCGAGCCTGCAAATTTGCCTGCGCGAATGGCGTTTCACCGTGGAAAACACGGTATCCGCCTCGACGGCACGAATCGTGCAGGCGTGCGCCACTCAGTGAGAGGCCGTGACCCGTCGCTGCCCCCCTCGTTCTGGGACGCGGCCTCTCACGCTTGCTTCGGCCCCACGAGGTCAAGATGACCGCGCGGGTGCTCATCGTGGACGACGAAATCAACGCGCGACGTGCTCTCGCGATCGGCCTGCGCCTCGAAGGCTTTGAGGTGCGCGAGGCGTGCGATGCGGAGCAAGCGCTGGAGATGCTGGACGACGAGCCGCTCGACGTCGCCATCATCGACCTGATGATGCCGGGAATGAATGGTCTCGAGCTCCTGCGACGAATCCGTCGCGCACACCCGCGGATGCGGTTGCTGCTGACGAGCGCGTACCATCTATCCGCGCGGCAGCTCGAGCGCGCCGACGTCGGAGCCTCGGCATTCGTGCCCAAGCCGTTCCGGCTCGACGAGCTCGTCGCGTTCCTCCGCGCCCGGACGAGCTCCTCCGCGCCGCCGCGTGGCGCCGATCAGTAGCCCCGCCGCGCACGCACCGCGTCGCCCACCACCACTTCGTAGGTCGACCGCGTCACCACGAGTCCCGCGCTGCGCGGACGCACCGAAACCACGCGCGCCTCCGCAATCACCTCTTCGGGGTAGTCCTCCTGAGGCGGCTGCTCCTGCGTGGGCACGGTCGCGCCGAAGCGTTCTTCGTCGCTCTCGAGACTCTGGCGCCATGGATCGCCGCGTCGCACGACGAACATCCGGTTGCCGGGGCGCACGCCGTGATTGGATCCGAGATTGACGAAGACCACCTGATGGTCCCCCGCCATGCGAAGCGGCCGCAGACTCGCGACCACCCGACCGCGCAGCTCGCGCTCGTTGGGCACGGGCGGCACCAGCTCGAAGCGCCGCTCGATCGCCGCAACGCGGAAATTGCGCTCGATCGGGTCGAGCGCCTCCGTGATGACCGCACGCCACCATCGCCTGCGCGGGTCGTGACCGGTGAGCCGGATCGTGCCGAAGATCCGCACGAGCGTTCCCTGTTCCTCGGGCTCGCGTTCCTCCGGCTGCATCGCGCGGAACACCGTCAGCTCCATTCCCGGAGCCGCGCGCGCATCGCGCTCGAGACGTACGTACACCTCGTCGCTCGGCCCGAGCAGCATCTGCTCTTCGGGCGCCCCGACAATGACACCACTCGTCCGCAGCGCCTCGGCGTCGAGGTAGCCCTGGTCGCGAAGGTAGACGACCCCGGCTCCGGGCGCCGGCACCCAACGTGGCGCACGCGATGGCGGAGTGCTCGACGCCGGAGCCGTCGTAGCCGCCGCTTGCGTCTCGCCGGCGGGTCGGAGTCGAACGCGATCGAGCGGATAGATCCAGTGCGGATTGGTGATCTCCGGGTTGTACGACCAGAGTCGGGGCCATTGCCACGGATCGCCGAAATACATCCCCGTGATGTCCCACAGCGTGTCCCCCGGACGCACGGTGTGGACGTCCGGCACGGCCCGCGGGGGGACCACGCCCCCCCCGATGCGGATCCCCTGCCCGGTGACTCGCCCCTCGTCGATCGTCGCCGCGCCTGCGGGCTCCCGATCGGAGCTCGATTCGCGCGGCTCGTCGAGGTCGATCCATGCGTCGGCGCTCTCCACGGACCGGCGCGACTGCGCCGCGGCGACGCTACCGGTCCCGAGCATCACGAGCCAGGCGCACGCCCGGTAGCGGCCCTTCATGACGCACCCTCCTCCGCCGCGGCGAGGCGTGCCGCCAGGCTTTCCGGAAACCGCCGGCGCACCTCCTCGAACGCCCGCCGCGCCGCGGCCCGATCGCCGAGGCGCAGGTGACACAGACCGACCTTGAAGAGCGCATCGGCCCGGCGTGGGCCTGCCAGGGGGTCGCGCGCGACCGCCTCGAAGTCGTTGCGCGCCTCCTCGAAGGAACGTCGCGCGTAGTGGACCTCGGCGCGCCAGTACCGCGCCCCAATCGCATGCGGATGGTCGGGGTGCCGGCGCAACAGCGCATCGAGCGCGTCGAGCGCCTCCGAGAAACGCCGATCACGAATGAGGACGAGAGCGGCCCGGTATCGTTCGAGCACTGGATCGAGCCCCGCCGCCAACTCGGAGCCCGAGGCGGATCGCGGGGTGGCGGCGGCAGCGAGCGCTCCCGGCGTGGGCGAGTCCGTCGGTGGGGCCGGACGCGTCGGGGGCAGCGGCGGCGAGGACGCCCCCCTCCGAACCGCACGCGGCAACGCAACCGCCGCGACGGTCTCGACGGGGACGAGTGGCTCGGCCGTCGCGGCAAGGACCGACGGGGCTCCTCTCGCGCCCTGCACTTCGCCTTGTTCCGAGGGAAGGGGAGCGGCCGCCGATCCGTAGAGGCGTAGCACGGGCCTCGGACCGGCGTCCGACGCGTCGTCGTGTGCCCAATGCGACGCGTACGCCCCCGAGATATCGGTCCGAGGCTCCGGCTCGACCCATTCCGGTTCCTCGTCGTGCGAGGAGCGCAGCCCTCGGTCGTCGCCGATGCGCACGGTCTCCCGAACCACCGCCGGCGGACGATCCCGCAGTTCCCTCAGCTCGCTGCGCGCGAGCGCGAGCATGCCCTCGAGCTCCCGGATGCGCTCCCGGTCGGCTCGTCGCTCGCGTTGCAGTCGCTCGATGCGGGCCTGCATCCTGGCTTCGTCCGCCGAAGTCGTCGCAACGGAGTGGCGCGACGGCCCCGAAGCCACCGCGCCGCAGGCGACCGTCGAGCCGACGATTCCGACCAAAAGGAGACGTCGCACGCCGTGCCGATCCTGGGTCCGTGCAGACGCGGGGTCAAAAAAACGCGCACCTCGCGTCGGGCGGGTCGCAGGGGTCAGCTCGGTTGACGTAGCCGAGAGGCGTTCCGAGCTACGGCCCGAGCCGAGGGTTGGGGCCGAGGCCCAGTCCGAGTCCGAGTCCGAGGCCGAGTCCGAGACCGAGCCTGAGCCCGAGTCCGAGCCCGAGCCAGAGTCCGAGTCCGAGTCCGAGTCCGAGTCCGAGTCCGAGACCGAGACCGAGTCCGACCCCGAGTCCGACACCGAGTCCGAGACCGAGACCGAGACCGAGTCGTGATCAACCCGCCCGACCGTCGCCCTGAGACGCACCCGCGGACGCTAGTCGGCCCGCCCGACGAAGCCCATCGCACGGAACTTCCGGTAACGCGCCTCCCGCAAGGCCTGCGGACTGAATGCCGTCAGCTCCGCGAGCGCGCCCGCCAGAGCCAGCCGCAGGTTCTCCGCGGCCGCGTCCGGATCGCGGTGCGCACCGCCCTCCGGCTCACGAATTACGTGGTCAACGATGCCCAGTCGAAGGGCGTCCTCGGCAAGCAGGCGGAGCTGCGCAGCCGCTTCCGGTGCGCGCGCCGCGTCACGCCAGAGGATCGAGGCACACCCCTCCGGCGTAATCACGCTGTAGGTCGCGTGCTCGAGCATCAGGACGCGGTCGGCGACACCGAGGGCGAGCGCCCCCCCGGAGCCGCCCTCGCCGATCACGGTCGCGACGACGGGCACCTCGAGGCCGGCCATCTCGAGCAAACTACGACCGATGGCCTCGCTCTGCCCGCGTTCCTCCGCGCCGATCCCAGGATACGCGCCCGGCGTGTCGATGAACGTGAGCACGGGCCGACCGAACCGGGCCGCCAGGCGCATCACGCGCATCGCCTTGCGATAGCCCTCCGGGTGCGCCATCCCGAAGTTGCGACGGAGCTTCTCGCGCGTCGAGCGTCCCTTCTGCTGGCCCACGACGGCGACGCGCGTGCCGCCCAGGCGTGCCAAGCCCGCGACGATGGCTGGATCGTCGCCGAAGCAGCGGTCGCCGTGCAGCTCGACGAAGTCCTCGAAGATGCGCTCCAGGTAGTCGACGAAGTGCGGGCGGTCCGGGTGTCTCGACAATTGCACGCGCTGCCAGACCGACAGCGCTCCGTAGACTTCCCGCCGCAGCTCGACCGCGCGCCGTTCCAGGCGCCGCAGCTCGCGGTCGATGCCGCGCTCGACTCCCGACAGATCGCGCAGCTCGCGGATGCGCGCCTCGAGCTCGACGATGGGGCGCTCGAATTCCAGGACCGCCACGACGACCGCTCGCTCCAGCTCAGACCGGCCGCGTCAGATCGCCCGCGTGGACTCTGGGGCGCTCGCGCTGCACGCTGTAGATCTTGAGGGGTTGGGCCTTGCCCTTGACCGGCGTCGGCTGCAGCTCGATGACGTCGAAATGGTCGCGCACGCGCGCGTAGGTGTGCTCGCTGATGATGATCTCGCCGGCTCGCGCGAGCGAACAGAGCCGCGCACCGGTATTCACCGGGTCGCCGATGACCGTGTACTCGAGGGCCTTGCTCGAGCCGAGATAACCGGCGACGACCTCACCCGTGTTGATCCCGATACCGATCTTGAGCGGCTCCCCGCCCGCGGCGACGCGTTGGCGGTTGAGATCCTCGAGCGCGACCATCATTTCGAGCGCCGTCTTGACGGCGCGATACGGATCGTCGGGATGCGACACGGGCGCACCGAACAGCGCCATGATCTCGTCGCCGACGAACTTGTCGAGCGTTCCCTCGTGCCGGAAGATGATCTCCACCATCCGCTCGAAGTACTCGTTGAGCATCTCGACGATGTCGCGCGCGGAGCTGCGCTCGGTCATCGAGGTGAATCCCCGGATGTCCGAGAAGAGGACCGTCGTCTCGCGCAGCTCGCCCCACTTCTTGACCTCGACGCGCCCCGAGATGACCTGCTCGGCAATGGCGGGAGAGAGCAGCCGCTGAAACCGCTCGCGCGTGATCGCCTCCTGCTCGAGCTTGCGCGCGAAGGCCGCGTTCTGCAGCGCGATGGCGGCCTGGTGCGCGATGGTCTGCAGGAGCTGCAAATCCTTCTCGGTGAACGCGTTGGCCGCGATCTGCGAGTCGAGCACGAGGACGCCGAACAGTTCCCCCTGATGCAACAACGGAACGGCCATCGTGGACCGAATGCCCTGCATGATGATGGAATGGGCACCCGAGAAGCGCGCGTCCATCGACGCATCGCTCGACAGTACGGCGGCTCGGTCCCGAACAACTTCGTTGAGGATCGTCGTCGACAGCACGACGCTCTCGCCTTCCGGCAGCGGCTTGCGCGTGCGGACGCAGCGCGGCACCAGCTCCCCCTTCTCGTCGTACAGCAGCACGACGCCGCGATCGGCGGGCAGAAGCTGGAACGTCGTCTCGAGCACCTTGGCGAACAGCCGATCCCGATCGAGCTCGACACCGATCGCACGGCTCACCTCGTAGCTCGCGCGCAGCTTTTCATAGTCGCGCCGCAGGGCCTCGATGTCGTGCACCAGATGCGCGGGGAGGAACTGCTGGTCGAGCAGCGGCTGCAGCTTCGTCCGGATATGGCTCTCGACCATCCCCGGCGCGATCGTCACGCGGGCGCCGGGACCCCCGACACCGCCGACCGACGCGACGCCGCCCGTAACGACGCCGCCGGTCCATGGGGCCGGCACGGGCGGCGGAGCCGCCGCAGGCGCCGGCTCCCGGACGGGAGGTCGGACCGAGGGCAGCGCGGCCTGCTCGTCGAGTTGGACCAGGACCCGCGTCGCCCCCAGCGTGATCTCGTCGCCGTGCTGCAGAACGCGCTCGCGGACGCGCTCTCCGTTGACGAACGTGCCGTTGAGGGAGCCCAGATCCCGCAGCAGCCACCGGCCGTCGACCCAATCGATGTGGCAGTGCTCCTTGGAGACGATCCGGTCGAGCACCTGCACCGTGTTGTTGGGGTGCCGGCCGATGGACGTATGGGCCTCCAGCTCCCGCTCGAACGAGCCTTCGGGGCCGATCACGACGAGGCGGGGCATCGGACGCGCGAAGTCATGCTAACGACGCCACTGGCCGCCGTAAAGGCGAGGTTGCCGGCGACTCGAGGCACTGCTAGAGGACGCACGTAGACCGCCATGGCAAGGGTCACCGTCGAGGACTGTCTCGAGCACGAGGAAAATCGATTCGCGCTCGTGCTGTTGGCCGCACGACGAACGCGCCAGCTCATGAAAGGGGCTCCGGCCCTCGTCCCGAGCAAGAACCGCCCCGCCGTGACGGCGCTGCGGGAGATCGCCGGGCGACGCGTGAGGTTCGACCGCGACGTACGCACGGCCGTCGCCGAATTCGTCGCCGAGGAAAAGGCCCTCGAGGCAGCCCAGAGCGGCTGAGCGCGAGGTCACGGCTCGATTTCCGAGACCGATCCCGCGACCGAGTGCGATCGGGAGACCGATCCCGAGTCCAAGCCTGAGACTTCCCTCCGCACCGACAACCACCCAACGACCCGCTCCTTCGACGTGCGCCCGGTGCACGTCCGAGCCGTCGGCTCCTGTAGGATGCGCGCGTGGATCGCTGTCCGACCTGTCACGCGTGGGTCGATCCGGCAGCGACCCACTGCGATGGCTGCCAGAGCCCCCTCCGCACCGGGGGGCGCGACCTGGACGACGACTGGCTCGCACCGCGGGGGACGGAAGCGCACCTCGAGCTGGACGTCGCTGCGCTCTATCGCGGCCGGCCGCCCCCTCGCCTCGTGGCCCCTGCCCCCGCCCCGGCGAATGCTCCCCCGACCGCAGCCATCCGATCGACACCGGCCCGCGTTTCGATGGCACCCGATACGCCGGCCGCGCGGCGCGCCGATCCGCAGGAGAGCATCGCGCGCGTGGAGGCCGAGACGTACGCGCGCTTCGGTCCCGCTCCCTCGGGCTGGCTCGCGTCGATTCCGTACGCCATTCGCGTCTGGCTGCGACGCCAGCAGATGCGCGAGGAACTGCAGGAGGCCATGCGGCTGCGGGCCGATGTTGCGCGCGTCAGCGACGATGCGCTCGAAGCCCTGGGGCGCGCGCTCGTCGAGCGCTGCAAGGATGCGCTCGCATCGAGCCCGCTCGCACCCCAACTGTGCGCCGCGCTCGAGGCGCTCGAGGCGCTCGGACGCGAGGAGCAGGCCCTCGCCGCAGAGCGTCGCGACGCGACGGAGCGCGAGAACGAGCTCGAGCGCGGGGCCTCGGCGCTGCGCGACGAGCTCGGCGCCCTGCGCGACCGCGAAGTGCGGCTGGCCACGCAGCACGCGACGCGCGAGTCGGAGTGGCAGCGGGCGCAGGCCCGCCTGCAGCGAGCCCAGATCGCCCTGCGGGAGGCCGAGCGCGCCGGCCTTCGTACGACGGACCCCGCGCGGATCTCGTTGCTCGAAGCCGACGTAACCGTGCGCGAGCAGGAGGCGGGAACCGTGCGTGCCGCCCTCGACGAGGTGGCCGCGCAACTGACGGAAGCTCGACACGAGCTCGCGCGCCACACCGAGCTCGTCGCGGCGCACGAGGCGCGGCGGCGAGCGCTCGAGCAAGAGACGTCGCGCAGGCGGGCCGCCCTCGAGCTCGGCCTCCAGGAGGGTCGGCGGCGCCTCGCCACGGCCCTGCGCATGCTCGGGGAGGCGGCCCTTACGACCGGCACCCCCTCCGACGCCGCGGCGCAAGCCCAGCGCGCGCTCACCGCCCTCGGACGCCTCGAAGAACGCCGCCGGATCGAGGCCCTGAGGCGGGCAGCACTGGACGCGTACGACGCGCGTGCGTACCGCCGTGGGCTCGGCCTGCTGCTGGCGGCCGCTGTGGTCGTGCTCGCCGCGCTCGTCGCCATCGTCGTCGGCTGAAGGACCGGATCGCCTCGTCGAGTTGCCGCGACGACCCATTCGAGCCCGAGCCCGAGCCCGAGTCCGAGTCCGAGCCCGAACGTCATTGATACGCGGCGGCTTGCCCCCGCGACGCAGACCGTCAGGTCCACGGGCAGCCGGCATCGCCCGTGGGCGATATACTGCACCCCGATGCGCCTGCGTGCCTCCGTGCTTCTGCTTGCCGGCAGCGTCGCTGCCACCGTCGTCGGGGCCTTCGTACTGACGTTCGTCTGGCCCGTCCGCAACGGCCTCGATCTCGACATCGACGGCTCGGCACGAGCCCAGGCTGCACGGGAACGGGATCCTTACGACCTGCGCGAGCTGCGGGTGCTCAATCGCGTCATCGGGGAAGTGACCGAGTCGTACGTCGAGCCCGAGCGCGTCCGTCACCGCGACATGCTCCTCGGCGGCCTGGACGCGATTCAGCGAACAGTCGCGCCGGTGCTCGTGCACTACACCGAGGGTGCGACGACGCTCGCGGTGCAGGTCGGCGAACAGCGGCGCGAGTTCCGCGTCGACGACGTGACGGCGCCGTGGACGCTGTCGCGTCGCTTCCGCGACGTCTTTGCTTTTCTTCAGGAAAGCCTGGCCGGCGAGGACGTCGATCTGCGCGAGGTCGAGTACGCCGCCGTCAACGGCATGCTGCGCACGCTCGATCCGCACTCGGTCCTGCTGACCCCGAAGGTCTACGAAGACATGCAGATGAGCACCCGGGGCGAGTTCGGCGGCCTGGGCATCGTCATTTCGATCCGCGACGGCCACCTCACGATCATTCGACCGATGCCGGGCACCCCAGCGGCGCGTGCAGGCCTGCAGGCCGGAGACCGCATCGTGAAGATCGACGAGGAAGCGACGGTCAACATGCCCCTGCAGGAAGCGGTCGACCGGCTGCGCGGCGCCCCGGGATCGCGCGTCACGGTCTGGGTCGTGCGGCCGGGAGCCCAGGGCTTCACGCAGCCGCGGCGCTTCGATCTGGTCCGCGCGGTCATCCACATCGACTCGATCGAGTCGCGGATGCTGGCCCATGGCGTCGGCTACGTCCGGATCAAGAGCTTCCAGGGCAACACGCACGACGACATGATGCGCGCGCTGGGCGATCTGAACGCCCGCGGCATGCGCGCCCTCGTGCTCGATCTGCGCGACGACCCGGGTGGGCTTCTCGACCAGGCGGTACGCGTGGCCGACACGTTCCTCGCCGCCGGCACCATTGTCACCACCGACGCGCGCGATCCACGGCAACGCGACACCAAAACGGCCGAGCCGGACGGTACCGAGCCCGATTATCCGATGATCGTGCTCGTCAACGGCGCGAGCGCCTCGGCGAGCGAAATCGTGGCCGGAGCGCTGCAGGCCCACGACCGCGCGCTCGTCGTCGGGCAACGCACCTTCGGCAAGGGCTCCGTGCAGGTCCTGTACGACTTCGAGGACGGCTCCGCGCTCAAGCTCACGATTGCGCGCTACCTAACCCCCGGCGACGTTTCCATCCAGGGCGTCGGCATCGTGCCCGACGTCGCCATCGATCCGATGACGGTCGACCGGGAGGACATGGACCTCGCCATCGACCGCGACGCCATCCGCGAGAGCGACCTGCGAATGCCGCTGCGGGGCCAACGCGACCGTCCGGCCGACGAGCCGGCCGTACGGCTGCGTTACTACCTGAGTCGCGAAGAGCGCGAACGACTGCGGCAGCGGGATCCCGACGATCCGACCGGCAACGAACGCGAAGAGGAGTTCTTGCTGCGCTTCGCCTCCGAGATCCTCGCGGGGGCGACGCGCACGCGCCGTCGCGAGCTCCTCGCCGAGGCGCGCCCCATCATCGAGCGCATCGCCGCCGGCGAAATGGAACGCGCCGTCGCCGAGCTGCGTGCGCTCGGCGTCGACTGGACGAGCGGACGCGACGAAGGCCCCAGCGAGGTCGAGGTGCGGGCGAGCACCCACCCCGCGGGGGGGCCGGTCACCGCCGGCGAACCGCTCGAGCTGCGCGTACGTGTGACCAACCGAGGCCGCGCGACGCTCTACCAGCTTCGCGCCACCACGCGAAGCGACTTTCCCCTCTTCGAGGGCCGTGAGCTGGTCTTCGGGCGACTCGCGCCGGGCGAGAGCCGCGAGTGGTCCACCCCGCTCGGCGTGTGCAAGACCGAGCAAGACCGCAGGCGCTGTGCGCTGCCGCGCGACCTGCCGGACCGCGCCGACGGCATCCGCATCGAGTTCGACGAGGCCCACGGGCACGCGCCGCCTCCGGCCGAGGTGCGCACCGAGATCCGCGCGCTGCCCCGTCCGCAGTTCGCCTACGACCTGCAAGTCGCCGACGACCGCCGCGGCAACGGCGACGGTCAGGCGCAGCGCGGCGAATCGTTCTCGCTGTACCTGCGCGTGCGCAATGCCGGCGAGGGTCGCGCGTACCGCCCGCAGGCCAACCTTCGCAACCTGTCGGGCCGCGGCGTGCTGCTGCAGGACGGTCGATTCGAGCTGCCCGACATGGAGCCCGGCCAGGAGCGCGTCGTCACGTTCTCCTTCCAGATCCTTCCCACGTTCGAGCGCGACGAAGCACGTCTCGAAGTCAGCGTGGTCGATCACGAGCTACGGGAGCTGGTGACCGAGACCGTCGAGGTGCCGGTCGAGCGGGGCGCCGGTCGCACGGTGCATCCCCGTGAGGGGACCGTCCATGTGCGAGCGGGCGCCACGCTGCGCGCCGCGCCGTCGGCCCGGGCGGCGGCCGTCGCGACGGTCGCGCGCGCCCCGCTCACCCTGCGCGCCCGCGCCGAGCTCGACGGGTTCGTGCGCGTCGAACTCGAAGGGAGAAGACCGGCCTGGGTCGCGGCCTCGGACCTGCTCGGTCCGGGCGAGACGCCTGCCGCGCCGGGTGGCGAGCTGTCCTGGCGCATCTCCCACGTCCCGCCGTCGCTCCGCGTGAACCTGAGCGATGGCCTGGTGACGCGCGAGCCCGTGGTGACGCTCCACGGCGTCGCACGGGACGACGTGCGCGTGCGTGACGTTTACGTCTTCGTCGGAGGACGCAAAGTCTTCTATCGGTCCAACGCGCACGGGACGCGGACCGACGAGATGGCGTTCGACGCCACGATTCCTCTGCGTCCAGGCATCAACTACGTCACGGTCTTCGCCCGCGAGAGCGACCGCATCGCCTCGCGCCGCCTCCTCGTCGTCCGGCGCGACGGCCCCGCAGGCGAGCTGTTGCGCTCCCCGCTGCACGAGGACGATCTGTTCGGACTGCTCGACGAGGAGCCCACACCTCTCGACTGATCGCCTCCGCGGCCCTGCGGCCGCCTCGGTCGCGCGTTCCGACTCGGGCTCGGACTCGGACTCGGGGTCGGGCGGGGTCTCGGGCTCGGGCTCGGAGTCGGAGTCGGATCCCATTCTCCCGCGACGGAGGAACGCGATCGGCACCGTCAGTGGCCGCAGACGAGCCCGTGGGTGACGAGCAGCACGGCGACGATGAGCGCGGCGCATACGACGTTGAGCCATGCCCCCGCTCGCGCCATGGCGCCGATGCCCACGGCACGCGTCGCGAACACGACGGCGTTGGGCCCCGTCGCGATCGGCAGCATGAACGCACAACTGGCGGCGAGCCCGACGCCGAGCACGGCAGGGACGGGACAGGTGCCGAGCTCGCGTGCCATCGCAATCGCGATCGGCGCGAGCATGTTCGCGGTCGCCGTGTTCGAGCAGACCTCGGTGAGCAAAAGCGTGACGACGACAAGCACGACGACGAGTCCGGCCAGGGATGCGACGCCGGTCACCGCGAGCATGCTGCGCGCCATCGTGGCGGCCAGGCCCGTCTCGAACATCTGCTTGCCGAGCGACAGCCCGCCGCCGAAGAGCAGCACGATGCCCCAGTCGATGCGCACCGCCTCCGACCACGGGAGCACGGGAGCCCCACGCTCGTCGCGGACGACGAAGACGATCAGCGTCGCAAACAGCGCCACGGCGCCCGCCTCGAGGCGATTGCCGATCCATGCGCGCGCCCCCGGAACGACGTCGGGCAGGACCCAGCCCGCGATGGCCACGAGCAACGCAATGCCCGCGGCCCGCTCGCCGCGGCTCCAGCGTCGATCCGGTCGGTCGGTGGCGCCGAGCCGCTCGGTCCCCGGCGGGTGCCGCATCTGAAGCAGCAGCACCATCATCGCGGCCCCGAGCAAGACCACCGGGAGGGAGACGGCGCTCCACTCGACGAAGCGCACGGGCGCTCCGGCCTCGGCGAGCATCCGCATCGCGATGAGATTGGGGGGCGATCCGATGGGCGTGAGAAGCCCGCCGAGGCTCGCCGCGTACGCGACCGCGAGCGCGGAGCCCGTCACCGCCCCCGAGGGAAGCGGGCGTCCGCCGTACAGCCCGAGCAAGATGGGCAGCAGCATCGCGGCCGTCGCGGTGTTGCTCACCCACGCCGACACCATAAGTGCGGCGAGCACCAACAACAGGCGTGCCCGCGCCGGATGACCCGCCACCAGGCGCGAGCCCACGAGGCCGAGCGCGATGCGCCGATCGAGCCCGTGCCGCGACATGGCGCGCGCGAGCATGAAGCCGCCCACGAAGACGAAGAGCAGCGGATCGGCATAGGGCGCGAAGGCGGCCGCAGGAGAACAGATGCCCGCGGCGACCATGACCGGTGCGATCAGGAGGGCCGTGACGGCGAGCGGAAGCGCTTCTGTGATCCAGAATACAATCGCTCCGGTCGCGACGGCCGCGAGGCGGTGTGCGGGTGTCTCGAGGGGCAACGGGGCGAACCCCACGGCGAGCGCGCACGCGGGGCCGAGCAGCAGGCCGGCGCGGCGCACGCGCAGGGGAAGTTGAGGCTCGTCGCTCTCGAGCGGCTCGGGCGGCATGGTTGTTTCGAAGGCAGGGGCCGCGTGCATCGCGGCTTCATCCGCATCGTACACGCTGGGTTCGCACGGCCCGGATTTGTTCCGTCGGGGCTCGCCGCGCGTCCGTCCGCGTCCGAAACTGAGTCCGACTCCGAGACCGAGACCGAGGCCGAGACCGAGACCGAGTCCGTATCCGTGTCCGTGTCCGTGATCGAGACCGAACCCGAAGCCGAGACCGAGACCGAGTCGAAGTCGGAGCCCGAGTCCGTGCCCGAAACCGAAACCGACCCGGAGTCCGAGCCCCAGTCCGAGACCTAGCTGAAGCCGCGCTCAACCCACCTGGAGCCCCCGCAAGGTCCGAGGGGGGCTCGGCGCTGACCACCGGTGCGTTCCGCGCTACACAGCGCGTCATGGGCCTTCAGGCCGAACTGCTGCAAGCCGGCACGTCGGCGCTGCTCGGCAACTACCGGCCAGCTCCCATCGTGCTGACGCGCGGAGCGGGCCGCACCGTCTGGGACGTCGAGGGGCGCGCCTACCTCGACCTGAGCGGCGGAATCGCCGTCACCTCCGTCGGTCACGGGCATCCGCGTCTTGCCCAGGCCATCGCCGAGCAGGCGGCACGCCTGATGCACACGAGCAATCTGTTCTGGAACGACCGCGCGATCGAGCTCGCGACCGAAATCGTGCGCCGCACGGGTTTCGACCGCGTGTTCTTCTGCAACAGCGGCACCGAAGCCAACGAGGCGATGCTCAAGCTCGCACGCCGCTACCACTTCGAACGAGGGGACCGCGAGCGTGTGGAGCTGGTCGGCGCCCTGGGCTCGTTCCACGGCCGCACCTACGGCTCGCTCTCGCTCACGGGGCAGACGCGCCATCGCATCGGGATGGAACCGCTGCTCGGGGGCTGCCACCTGGTCCCCTTCGGCGACATCGAAGCGCTGCGTTCGGTCGTCGGGCCCCGCACCGCCGCGGTGCTTCTCGAACCGATCCAGGCCGAAGGCGGCATCGTTCGCCCGCCGCCGGGCTACCTGCGCGCGGTGCGTCGGCTCTGCGACGAACGCGGCGCGCTGCTGCTGCTCGACGAGGTGCAGACGGGATACGGCCGCACGGGCTGCTTTCTCGCGCGCGAGCACGAGGAGGTCTGGCCGGACGCATGTTCGCTCGCCAAGGGCATCGCCGGAGGCTTCCCGCTCGGAGCGATGTGCGTGACCGCGCGCGTGCGCGACGGGCTTCCGTACGGCTCGCACGCCTCGACGTTCGGGGGCAATCCGCTCGCCGCGGCCGCGGGCCTGGCCACGCTGCGCATCTTCGACGACGAGGGACTCGTCGAAAACGCGGCGCGCATGGGCGCGCGGCTTCTCGACGGACTGCGCTCGATGGAGCGGGACGGCTCCCTCGAGGCGGCGATCGAGGCCCGCGGACTGGGGCTTCTGGCCGGGATGCGTCTGGCGCCCGACGTCGATCCGCAGGGCGTCGTCGCCGCGATGCGTGAGCGCGGCGTGCTCGTTTCCCTTGCCGGCAGCGACGTCATTCGCATCACGCCTGCACTGAACGTGACGGCCGACGAGATCGACCGCGGCCTGGAAACGCTCGCGGCCGTGCTGCGCGATCCGCCGAGAAGGGCCGCGTCGTGACCGCGCCCCGTCATCTGCTCTCGCTCTTCGATCTCGAGCGCGACGCGCTCGCGGAGGTCCTGGACCGCGGAGCGTGGTGGCGGCAGCAGCGCGGTCGGCCCGACGCGCCGCGGCCGTGCGCCGGTCGCTCGGTCGCCATCGTCTTCGAAAAACCCTCGACGCGCACACGGCTCTCGTTCGAGGTGGCCGTCCACGAGATGGGCGGCCACCCGCTCGTCGTGCAAGCCCGCGACACGCAGCTGGGCCGAGGCGAGACGCTCGAGGACACCGCGCGCACCTTCGGTGCGTACGTGCACGCCCTGGTGCTGCGGACCCACGCGCACCAGCGCCTCGAGATCCTCGCGGCGCATGCGGGGATTCCGGTCGTCAACGCCCTTTCCGACGATTTTCATCCCTGCCAGCTCGTCGCGGACCTGATGACCGTGCGCGCGCACACCGGCGGACGTCTCGAGGGCGTACGCGTCGCCTGGGTGGGCGACGGCAACAACGTCGCCCACGACTGGATCGCCGCCGCGGCGCGCACGGGGATCGAGCTCGTGCTCGCCTGCCCGCCGGGATACGAGCCGGCCGCCCACGTCGTCGACCGCGCGCGCTCGCTCGGCGCCCGCGTCGAGCTGGTGACCGACCCGGACGCCGCCTGCCGTGGCGCCGACGTGGTGACGACCGATGTCTGGGCAAGCATGGGCCAGGAGGCCGAGGCCGAGGCCCGTCGCCGTGCCTTCGAAGGCTGGACGGTCGACGCGCATCGCATGCGGCTCGCCGCGCCGCACGCCATCTTCCTGCACTGTCTGCCCGCGCATCGAGGCGAGGAGGTCGCCGCCGAGGTCATCGACGGACCCTGGTCGCGCGTCTGGGAACAGGCTGAGAACCGCCTGCACGGACAGAAGGCCATCCTCGAGCACGTGATGCGTCTGTGACCCGAGGTCGTCGAGCTGCGGCGCGGTCGTTTCCCCGATCCCGGCCGAGGGGGCGGGCTCGCACGGCCCTCCCACCCCCGCGCGACTGTCCGAGAGGTCGCATGCGTGTCCCCCCACTGCCGCACCACGGCGTCGCTCCGATCCTTTGCCGCGAACGACCGATTGCACAGAAAACTCGCCCCGGTCCGACGGAGCCAATCGTGATTCGTGCCCAATCGCGGAGGGGCTGGCCGCCGGACACCCACCACGTGCCTGCGCACCCGTTCGGGGCTACGCTCGCGCCCCCATGACCACGGTGCTGACGGTCCTGTATGTGCTCGTCTGCCTCTTCCTCATCTTCGTCGTGTTGCTCCAGTCCGGCCGCGGTGGAGGCATGGGCGCCGCGTTCGGCGCTGCCGGTGCGAGTCAGACGGTCTTCGGCGGCGCGGGAGCCGGCAACTTCCTGACACGCCTGACCTCGATTTCCGCGGCGCTCTTCATGGTCCTTTCCGCGACGCTCGCGTATCTGTCGTCGAGCAGCGAGAAGGCGCTGACGCAGGCGGTCGAGCGCCTCGCGGCGGATGCGGGCCGCGACGCGCAAACCACGCAGGACGCCAGCGCGGGCTCGAGCGGACTGCGAACGCCCGCCGCCGTCTCCGGCGCCGCGACGGACGCCGCTGTCGCGGACGCCAGCAGTGCCCCCTCGAGTCCCGAACCGACGGAAGCGGTGACCCCCGGCCCCGAAGTACCATCGGCGTCGGCTCCTGAACCCAGCCCTGCCGAGGCACCGGCCGAACCGTCGACGATGAACACGAACTGACCTCGCAGTTCACGTCCGACGCCGACGGGGAGCGAACGGGCGAGCCGAGCCCGAGCCCGAGTCCGAGCCCGAGTCCGAGCCCGACTCCGAGTCCGAGTCCGAGACCGAGACCGAGAGGAAGACCGAGCCCGTGATGGGCCCCGAGGCCTTCAACGCGGCAAGGGGACCGGTCCGCCGGCCTCGAGGGCGCGCAACGCCTCCTCGGCGTCCTGCTCCCAGCGGCGGTCGCCGCATTCGGCCGCAAGGCGCAACGTTTCACGAAGCCCGCGGCGCGCGGCCTCGACGTCGCCGAGCGCGTGGTCGGCGAGCGCAAGCAGGTACTTGCTCTGGAGCAGATCCCACACGTACCCGTTGCGAAGCGCGTAGTCGTGCGCCTCGACGATTCGCCGACGGCCTTCGTCGGAGCCGAATCGCACGGCGTCGATGTAACCCAGCACCCGCAGGTTGACGTGCTCGAGCTTCTCGAAGCCGTGCTCGCGCGCCAGCTCGTAGCTCTGCCGCAGCAGCGCGAACGCACGCTTGAAATCGCCCAGGCGCAGCATGCTCTCGCCCGCGTTGTGCGCGTTGACCGAGGCCTCGTAGGCGAAACCGTGCTCGCGTGCCAGCTCCAGCGCGCGCAGCGAACAGTCGAGTGAGCCCTCGTGGTCTCGCACATAGTAGCGAACGAGCGCTTCGGTCTTGAGAAGCTCGCACTCGGTGAAGCGGTCCCGATCGCCCGTCGCGAGCTCTCGCGCCCGAGCGAGCGTCTCCAGGGCGGCCGCCCCTTGCCCCAGCGCCGCACGCGCGAGCGAGAGCGACATGAGACAGCGGACCTGGGCACGCACCTCGCCCGTCCGCGCGCAGAGCGCCAGAGCCTCCTCCAGGAGCTGGGCGGCGCGCGCGTACTCGCCGTTCTTCGTCTCGCCTTCGGCCGCGCCGAGCGTCGCGTCGCGCAGCAGCGTCACGTCGCCCAGTCGCGTCGCGATCTCGCGCGCCTTCTCGAGCCACTGGCGCCCTTCGGCAAAGCGATTGGCGTGCACCAACATCCGACCGCGGAGCGTGGCGAACCGCGCCACGTACTCGTCACGACCGAGCGATTCGGCCATCTCGTGGGCCGCGGCCATCCGCTCCGCGCCACGCTCCAGATCCCGCGCGCGGAAGCTCAGCTCTCCCAGACGGCGGTACAGCTCGAGCAGCCGTTCCCGATCGGCGCCGGGCCAGCCCACCATGAGCTCCACGGCGCGCCCGACGGCCGCAGCCGCCGCGGCCAGGGCGTGTTCGTTCTCGAATCGGTCGGCGGCGCGGACGTACCACGCGACGGCCTCGGCGCGCCGTCCGGCGAGCCGGTGATGCTCGGCCAGGCGCTCGGCCGCCTCGTCGAGCCGGTCCGGATGCAGCGTCTCGATGGCCTCGGCGACGGCGCCATGCAGCTCGCGTCGTCCCTCCAGCGCGAGGCCCTCGTAGAGCACCTCGCGCACCAGCTCGTGCGCGAAGGCCATCTCCGCCGCCGGCTTGCCCGTGAGCACGTGTCGTCGAACCAAGCCCTCGAGCGCGCTGCGCACCGTCTCCATGGGCTGCGCGAGCACCCGCGCGACGACGTCGGCAGTGAAGCGCTCGCCGATCACGGCCGCCACCTGCAAGAGCTGACGCTGCAGCGGGGCGAGCCTTCCGAGGCGCGAGGCCACGATGCCACGCAGCGTCTTGGGCACTTCGAGCGCGGCGACGGCCGCCCGATACGAGACCTTCCCCTCGCGTACCTCGATCGCGCGCGCCTCCATGAGCGCCCCCAGATACTCCTCGACGAATAGCGGATTGCCCGCGCTCTTCGACGTGACGTCGGCGAGCAAGTCCATCGGGATCTCGTCGACCCCGAGCCGCACCCCGACCAACCGCACAACGTCCTCGTCCGAGAGCGGACCAAGCTCGATCGTCTCGTAGCCCGGAAGGTCGCTCCACGCGTGCACGAATCCCGGCCGGTACGCGAGCACGACGACCAGACGCGTCTCGCGCGTCTCTCGCAGCAGACCGTCGACGACGGCCTGCGACTCGTCGTCCATCGCCTCGGCCCCGTCGAACGCGAGTACGGTGAGCCGATCCTCCGCGAGCTTGTGGGCGATACGCGTGAGCACCCCGCGCAGGACGCGGACCGGATCCTCGGGCGCGGCGGCCTCGACCCCGAACAGGGACTCCACCCATGCCAGTTCGGAGGCACCCACGCCGAGCTCGCGGAGTCGCCCGATCTTGTCCCGGACGACGGTCGGTGCATCGATCTCCTCGATGCCGAGCACAACCCGAAGCAGCTCGTGCACGGCCGAAAACGGCACGTCCCGCCCCTGACGCGCCACGCTCGCGACGACCATGCCCACGTCGTGACCCCCCAGCCGCAGTCGCCGTGCCGACTCCGACAGCAGCCGGCTTTTGCCCATGCCGGCCTCGCCGACGATGGCCAGGACCCGACGGCGCCGCTTGGTCGCCAGGGCGAGCACCTCGCCGATGCGGCGCAGCTCCTGCTTGCGGCCCACGAAGCGTCCTTGCGCCTCGGACCGATCGCGTTCCGACGCAACGACGAACCACCGCGCCTGCGCGCCGGACTCCGCGGGCTGCTCCCGCAGCTCGAAGCCTGCTCGCAGCATCGCCTCCGCGGCCTGGCTCGCGACGAGGTCCCCCTCGCCGGCGCGTTCGGATGCAGCCTGCGCACCGCGAAGAACCGCCTCGTACGACTCGTCGCGTACGAGCTCGCCCGAAAGGTCCACGTGCAGCCGCCCCGCGTGCAGCCCCGCGCCGACGTCGCGGATCCCTTCCTTTCGCAGCAGCGCCTGCACGCGCAAGCCGCAACGGGCCGCCCCTTCGGTATCGCGTCCGTCCGGATCGACGGTCCCGAACAGAACGTGCAGCCGTGTCCCGTCGCCGGATACGGCCCGTTCGACCACGACGCCCCCGTGTCTTCGGAACACGGAGTGCAGCGCGTCGAGCTCGCCCCCCGCCGGAAGCCGCACGCACAGCGCCGTCACGTCGCGCCGCTCGACCTGCTGCCGGACGAGCCCCAGGCCGCTGGTCGTCGGCCTGCGAACGCCCGTCGCCGAGGCGGCGCCGGGTCGCCGCGTGACCCGCGCGGCCGGAACCTCGACGGGAGTCGCATCGCGCAGGGCCTCGGCCCCATCGACGTCGAACGCGAGTCGAAGACGCTGCGCCTGCCCGGGCTGGAGACGTGTCTCGGCGCTGACCTGCTCGACGTAACGGGCCAGCTCGTGCGCCCCGATGCGTCGCCCCGCCGTGTAGAGGAACTGGACGAGCTCCTGGTACAGACGTTCCGCGCTCGCGATGCGCGCGTCGCGATCCGGGTGCATGGCGCGCGCCACGATGTCCGCGAGCTCGGCGGGCACGTGCGGCGCCACCTCCGTGAGCGGCGCAACGCGCCCCTGACGGACGCGCAGCAACGTGTCGTAATCGGAGCCCGCGACGAAGGGATTGAAACCGGCGAGCGTCTCGTACAGGCAAACCCCCAAGGCGAACAGATCGGTCCGCGCGTCCACCTCGCGCCCCTCGGCCTGC
This sequence comes from Myxococcota bacterium, assembly GCA_025054695.1. Classification (GTDB taxonomy): domain Bacteria; phylum Myxococcota_A; class Polyangia; order Polyangiales; family JANWZI01; genus JANWZI01. The sequence continues at coordinate 19,686 of JANWZI010000046.1, forward strand.
TCGGGCGACATGTAGGCGTACTTGCCCTTGACCACGCCCTCCTCGGCGCCGTCCTCGACGATGGTGCGCGCCTTCGCGATGCCGAAATCGGTGAGCTTGACCTCGCCCTCGAACGAGACGAGCACGTTCTGCGGCGAGACGTCGCGATGCACGATGTGCAGGGGCCGGTGCTCCGCGTCGCGTCGCCGGTGCGCGTAATCGAGCGCGCGCGCCACCTCCCCGGCCACGTAGACTGCGAGCTCGACGGGCATCGGACGATTCGCACGGCGACCCAGCCGCAACAGCGTCGCCAGGTCGTGTCCCCCCACGTACTCCATCGCGATGAAGTAGCGGCCGTCGACCAGACCGAGGTCGAAGACCTGCACGATGTTCGCGTGGCTCAGGTGGACCGCAAGCTTGGCCTCGGCGACGAACATCTCGACGAAGCGCGGGTTGCGCGACAGCTCGGGCAGGATGCGTTTGACGACGAGAATCTTCTCGAAGCCCTCCACGCCGTGGGACTTGGCCTTGTACACCTCGGCCATGCCGCCCCGGGCGAGCAGCTCGAGCAACTGATACTTGCCGAAGACGACGGGAGCCTGCTCGGGCATCGGTCGCGCACGGCCTCCGGCCAGGCCGCAATCGCGCAGCGGCGACCCCGGCCCACCGTCCGCCCGATCAGGATAAACCGCCGCGCGCGAGCGGTCGACCCTGCCGTGCGAGCTTCGACTCCGACTCGGGTTCGGTCTCGGGCTCGGACACGGACTCGGTTTCCGGCTTGGACTCTGGCTCCGACTCGGACTCGGGCTCGGACTCGGACTCGGACGCCGAATCAGCCGACGACCCGAGAACCACAGCCTCCTTCGAACGACTCCACGCGCCCCGTCACACGTCCACCTCGAGCCCATCGTCCGCGATGGCGACCTCGCCCCGATACCCGCCCTGGCGAACTTGAGCGACGACGTCGACTGCGTCGGTCTCTGGATACAGGTGGGTGAGCAGCAGCCGCCCGACGCCCGCCTCGGCCGCCATGCGACCCGCTTCGAATGCGTTCAGGTGCCGGTCCGAGGCGCGCCCAGCCGGATAACTGCACTCGACGAGCGCCAGATCCGCGCCGCGGAGCAACGCGACGAGCGCGGCGCACGGTCCGCTGTCGCCGCTGAATGCGAGCGTGCGTCCCGCGCAGCGCACGCGAACACCGAGCGCCCCCGGCACGTGCTGCACGTGCCGGGCCTCGACGTCGAAGGGGCCGTCGCTCCACGCTTCTCGGTCCCGCAGCTCGACGACCTCGACGCGACCCACTGCGCCCTCGAGCGCGAGCCCGTACAGGCTCGCCAGGGCGTCGAGGTGCGCGCGGTGCCCCTGCGGGCCCACCAGACGCAGGACCGTGTCCGTCCCCGGCGCGACGAGCGCGCGCGCGAACAGCACCGCGGCCAGATCCGCGCAATGGTCGACGTGATGGTGCGTGACCAGCACGCCCCGAACCGCCTCGTGCCTGATGCCGTGCTTCGGCCAGCGGCGGCTGCTGCCGGGGCCGCATTCGAGCAGCAACCAGCTACCGTCGGGCGCGCGCAGCGCGTAGCCGCTCGCCCCGCGCCGAGGGTGCGCGATCGCCGTACCCGAGCCGAGCACGCACAGTCTCACCGCAGGGCTCCCGCGACCATCTCGACCGTTCAGCCCACGTAGCGCTCGCGCACCAGTTCCCCGAGCGCCACCTGCAGGCTCGCGTCCTGATAACCGTGGCGCGCGATCATCGCATCGCGTGTCGCACGGGCGCGCGCGAGCCGCTCGGGGTCGGTGGGCGGCGCCCCGTCGAGCAACGCGAGCACGTCGCGGGCGATCTGCCCGATCTGCCGCGCGCGCTCGACGTAGTAGGCCTCGCGCAATCGCTCGATGTGACGGGGAAAGATCGCCGCGTTGTCGACCTTCTGGCCCGGGTGGTCGATCGCCCACGCCGCGATCGCGCCGATGAGCCCGCGACGGAACTCATCCGGCGTCCCGCGCACCTCGAGCATGGCCTCCACGCGTTGCATCAGGTCGGTGTCCGGCTCCTCGTCGCGACCCGTGAGCGGGTTGAACACCTTCTCGCGCTTGAGCCAGTACGAGACGTGCGTCACGTAGCGATCGAACAGCTCGCGGTGCCGGCTTTCCTCAACGAGCCCCGTCGCCTCACGCAGCTCCTCGTCGACGCGATCGAGCCAGCGCGCGCGCACCAGCCGGACGAAGCCCCGGTGATCGCCGTAGCCACGATCGGGAGTCTGCCGCAGGAACTCGTAATCCTGCCGCTGACAGAACGCCTCGATGCGCTCGAGCACCGCCAGCGGCGACAGGCATGCGGAGCGCGCATCGCCGGCCGCTTCGAGCAGGATCGCCCGCATCTCGCGCGGCGATGCGCCCGTCAGTCCCTCGTAGTCGGCCACGGCGTCGAACTCACGGCGCACGGCAGCAAGGTTGGCCCGCAGCAGCTTCTGGTCCTCGGTGGACAGTCGTCTCGGCAGGCGCCCCTCGGCGTACAGGTCGGCCTTCTCGAGCGGGGTCAGATCGGCGGCGATGCGTCCGACGGCCGACGAATCGTAGCGGTCCGGCGCGGCCCGCCGCAGCCGCGTGAGCACGGCCCAGAGCGCCGCGACGAACGTCGCGTGCGGCGCGACGTGGCGGTCGACGTGGGGAACGATTTGCGCGTCGTAGATCGCCTGTTCGGCGCGCCAGTCGAGCAGATACGGAACGCGGATGAAGTGGATCCGACCCCGAAACGAGGCGTATTCGGGATGTTCGCGGAACGCGCGCAAATGAGCCTCGTTGCTCGAGGCGACGAGCACGGCGTTGAGCTGCAGGATGCTGAGCGGCAGCGGCACTTCCCCCGTCTCGATGGCCGTCAGCAGATATTTCCAAGTTTCCAGCGGGCGTTTGAGCAGATCCGCATATTCGAGCAGGCCGCCGGACGCGTCGACCAGCTCGCCGAACGATTCGTGCAGGCCGAGCGCGGCGAGCGAGGCGGGCAGTTGCGCGAGGGAACGGTCGACGGTGAGCTGGCGCTCCCCCGCGTCCACCTGCAACTGCGGCCCGATGGTCACCGCGCCCTGTCGGTGCCGTCGCGAGATCGTCCAGCGCTCGACGCGGACGTGATCGAGGACTCGACCCAGGTCGCCGCGGTAGCTCGTCAGCAGCGCATCGAAGACGAGCTGGTTCTTGTGGCCGAGCGAGCCGTTCCACAGGTGCGCCGGCACGGATACGGGGCACCCGCGCTCCCGCTCGATGCGCTCGAGCAGCCGGCGCCGTTCCTCGACCGGCAGCACGAGCAGCGGGTGCTCGCGAAGCTCGCTCGCGATGCGCACCTCGACCTGCGCGTCCTCGAGGTGGGCGTAACTGCCCCGCGGACGGCCGGCCTCGTCGGTCGAACCGAAGCCGATCGCCTTGCCGTCGCGCCCGCGCGGGAAAACCCACGAGAAGCGGTACAGCGCCCCCTCGTCGAGCGTGCTGTAGTGCTCGAGGGCGCGCACCAGGGCCGCGACGAACGTGCTCTTGGCGCTGCCGTTCGGACCGTGCAGCAGCACGAGCCGGTTGGGCCGTCCCTCGCGCGCGAAGGCCTCGAGCACGGAAACGAACGCGTTTTGCACCTCCTCGTGCCCGACGAGCGCGGCGACGCCGGAGGCCGTGCGCGGCTCGAACGGCAGGTCGAAGACGAGGTAGCGACGAGCCACACCGCCCGGGCGAGTCACCTCGCGGGTTCCGTAGTGCCGAATGCAGTCGAGCAAGTAACGGCTCGCGTCGCGCAGATGCCGCTCGGGATGCTCCGCGACGAGCGCGACGAACTGCTCGAACGAGAGCACGCGTCGCTGCGCCTCGAAGCGCGTCCGGACCGAGTCGCGCGCCTCGGCGAGCCAGTCGCGTGCGTCACTCACGGCGCCTGCGCTCAGCGCACGGGAAGCACGACGGCCACCGTCCGCTCGTCGGGGAGGCAGTTCTCCGGCGTGCAAACCGCGAAGGAGACCTTCGCTTCGACGCGATGGTCGCCGGCGTCGTTCGGCGTGAAGCCGACGTCGAAGCGGGCTCGCTCGGGCCCGAAATCGGCCGCGTCGGTCCGTTCGAGGCGGCTGCGGGCGAGGGCCACCGCCGGGGGCGCCGTCAGCTCGACGCGGATCGGATATTCCTCGTTGACGTGCCAGCCGTCGCCCGGAGTCAGCGTGATGCCGAAGCTGCCGGCGGTGCCCCGCGTGTACGGACCGCCCGCCCGCGCGCGGAGCTCGAACGCGGCCTCGCGCACGACGGCCTCGGCCGACGCGCCGGCCGGCGCCGGACGCGCCGGATCGGGCTCGGCACGCACCGATGGCGCGGGCGCAGCGGATGGCTGTGGCGACTGTACGGTCGTCCGCTCGCCACATCCCGTCGGAAGCAAACCCACGATCACGAGTGCAACCCGATGCATGCGACCTCCGCAGGCTCGATTCTGAGGGCTCGTGCCCGGCCGATCCAGTCCGATCGGGTCCGCCGCGCGTTCATCGCCGGCATTTGCGCGCTCGGGGCCTCGCACTGCGCCTGTGGGCCCCCGCGTCTCGCGACAAGCTCTGCGCGGCCCGTCGCGCTGCTGGCGGCGTCCGACTGGGGCGCGCTCGACGCACAGGGCAACCCCGCCGACGATCGCGCACCGGGCTGCGGCGCGGGCACCGATTGCTGGCTTGAATTCGATACCGCCCGCGTGAGCGCCGCCCCGCTCCGGCGCGTCCGGCTCCGCCTCGGCCCGGACCTCGATGCAGCAGCGCTGACCGCGCCCGTCGTGCTCCACGCCTACCTCGGACACCGCGCAGGATCGCGGGCCGAAGCGCGGCCTCACGGTGCGCCGATTGCGTCGGCGCGTCTCGAGCCCGGCGCTCCACGCGTGATTGAGCTCGACGTGACCGAAGCCTGGAGGCCGGACCGACCCCTGCTCGTCGTCGTGGCGGCGCGCGGTCCGGGCGCCTCGCGCCTACGTCTCGCGATGCCGTCCAGCACCGATCGCACCCGTCGACCTCGACTGCTGGTGTGGCGGCGGCGGCGCGCTGCCACGCTGTCTCGGACTCGAGCTCGAGCTCGGATTCGGGCTCGGGCTCGGACACCGAGTCCGGCGCGCGCTCGATCTCCGTCGCGGACACGGATACGAGCTCGGGCTCGGTACGGGTCTCGATCTCGCGCCCGCACTCGGTTCGCATCTCGCAATCCGACACGCCCTCACACCTTGCGCCGGGCACCAACGCGGAGGACCTGCGCGCGCACCGGACCCCGTTCGCGCTAGTCTCTGAAGCCACGACGATGCGTTGGCTCGGAGCCCCGATGGCTTTTCTCGCGCTGGTTCCCGCCGTGGCCCGCGCCTGGCCGCACGAGGGGCGCGAGGTCCATCCCGGAATCATTTACCGACGCTTCTCGGGTCCCATCGAGATTCCGGGCTCCGGCACCTCACAACAGGAAATCTTCGTGCTGTACGTCGACACCCACGATCCGCGGATCTCGTTCGTCGCGACGCGCCCCGACATCCGCATGCGCACGCTCTCCTCGTTCGCCGAGCTGCACGACGTCGCCGCCGCGATCAACACGAACTATTTCGCGAGCGGGGGGCAATCGTGCGGGTTGATGGTGGGCGAGGGAATCACCTGGACGGACTCGTACCATCTGCCGAGCCGGTGCTCCGACTCGGTCGGCTTCGCCGGGCGGCGCGTCGTCTTCTTCGACAGCTTCGACATATTGAATGGACCGCCGCCCCCCGGCGTGACCGACGTGGCCACGGGCATGCCGACCGTGGTGCGCGACGGAGTCGTCGTGGACCAGTCGATCATCGAATCGTCGGACTATCCGTCGCACATGGCCTCGGCACATCCGCGCACGGGCCTGTGCATGCACGAGGACGGCCGCACCCTGCTGCTCATCGTCGTCGACGGGCGCGCAACTGGACGGACCGGAATGCGCGGCATCACGTTCGGGCGCTTCGCCCGGCACGTGCTGGGATGCCGACAGGCCGTGATGATGGACGGCGGCGGCTCGAGCACGATGTACGTGCGGGGCGAGCCCGGCTTCGAGGGACGGCCGCCGGGAATCGTCAATCGGACGAGCGACGGGCGCGAGCGCGTCGTCTGTTGTCACCTCGGCGTGCGTGTGGCACCCGCGCCCGACCCGCCCGATGGCGGGACGGGGCCCGGCGAACCGGACGCCGGAGTCGGCGCGCTCGACGCTTCGACGGACGATGCGGGGATCGGGGAACCGGGAGAAGACGCCGCAACGGTCGATGCAGACGACTCGGTCCCCGACGATGCGTTCCGAGACGCGACGCGCGACGAGCCCGGCTCCGACGGAGGCGAGGATGGACACGCACCGCTCGACGCGCGAGAGGCGGACGCCGCCCGTAGGTCGGCCGTCGCAGGCACGTGCGCGTGCCGTGGACCGCGCCGCGCGGCTCCCTTTGATCCGGGCATGCTCGTCGTCGTGAGTATCGGCCTCGTCCTTCGATTCGCCGCGCGCCGCCCCGCGCGCCGTTGCGCCAGTGCCGACCGCTCGCGACGTCCCCTGGCCTGGGTTCGGGCTCACCGCGGCGGTCGGGTTGGCTGACGGCGGGTCAAACTCGACTCGGGCTCGGACTCGGGCTCAGGCTCGGACTCCGCCTCCGACTCCGACGCCGAGCGCGCCTGGCCGCGACGCGATCGACTCGGAGTCCCCCGAGCGCACGGTCTGCACGTCCCAAGACGGTTGATCGGCCCCAGCCCCGCGCGCGAGCATTGGGGTCGCGCGCATGGACGTTCGCGAAGCGCTGCGCCGTCGGCACTCCGTCCGTGGCTTCCGCCGCGAGCCGGTGCCGGCCCCCGTTCTGCGGCGCATCTTCGACGACGCGCAGCGCGCTCCGAGCTGGTGCAACATCCAGCCGTGGCGCGTCTGGGTGGCGAGCGGCGCTCGTCGCGATCGCCTGGTCGAAGCGCTGCGCGAGGCGGCTCGCTCGGGGATGCCGCAGCCCGAGATCGGGTTCCCCACGGAGTATCCCGAGCCCTATGCCGCGAGGCGACGGCGCGCCGGCCAGGCGCTGTACGAGGCCATGGGCATCGCACGCGACGACCGCGACGCGCGGGCAGCGGCCTGGATGCGCAACTTCGATGCGTTCGATGCGCCGCACGTTGCGATCGCGGGCGTCGACCGGCGATTCGGCCCCTACGCGCTCCTCGATCTCGGCGTCTGGCTCGGCACCGTCGTTCTGCTCGCGCAGCAAGAGGGCGTCGCGAGCTGCGCGCAGGCCTCGCTCGCGGCCTACCCCGGCGCGATCCGACGCGTGCTGCCCATACCCGACGAAATCGCCATCACCGTGGGGCTTTCGCTCGGCTACGAAGACGCGGAGGTGCCAGCCAATCGTTGCCGCACCGATCGCGAGCCACTCGAGAGCTGCGTCGTCCTGCTCGACGACTGACGGCGCCGATCGCGTCGGTTGATGGCACGGACCGAAGTTGCGGGTCCGACGCCGACCCCGAGACCGTGCCCGAGTCCGAGACCGAGACCGAGTCGGAGTCCGAGTCCGAGACAGAGGCCCAGTCGGATACCGAGTCCGAGCCCGTGCCCGAGTCCGAGTCCGAGATCGAGCCCGAGCCCGAGACCGAGACCGAGTCCGAGTCCGAGTCCGTACCGGTGCCCGAGCCCGACCGCGGCGTGCGCGTCGGTGGGCGCGGCCTCGTCGGTGCCGAGCGCGCCGTCGCTGCGGCATCGTGTAGCATCGCGGGCTACGATGGCGGCCAACGGATCGCCGCGGCTGCTGCGCACGTGGGTCGTGCCGTTCGTGCTGCTGCTCGGTGCCGCCGCCGCGCTGTTCCTCGTGTCGATGGCGGTCGACGCGAGCACGGCGCCCTCGCCCACCGCAGCCTGGCGCCTGCTCGTCGACCCGGACCCGTCGGTCGCGCGCGAGGCGCTGGCGAGCGCGGGCGAGATCGTCGCCGCCGTGCTCGCGATCGCCATCACCGTCGTCGCCATCGTCGTCGAGCTCGCCGCCAACCGATACACGCACCGAATCACGGAGCTGTTCGTCGCCGAGCCCATCAACTTCGCGGTGATGGGCTTCTTCGTCGTCTCCGCGCTGCACGCCTTCTGGGTCACGCTCGTCTTCGACGCACCCGACGGGACGCAGGCCCCCTTCGTGCCGTGGCTCGGATTGCACGTCGCGGTCGGGATGCTGACGGCGTGCCTGTTGCTCTTGCTCCCGTACTTCGCGTTCGTCTTCGCGTTCCTCAACCCCATCCACATCGTCGGGCGCATCACGAGCCACACGCTGCGCGCCATCGAGCGAGGTCGCGGCGGAACCGAGGCGCGCCAGCGCGAAGCGGTGCGCGGCGTCGAGCAACTGGCCGACGTCGCCCTCAACGCCATGGAGCACAAGGACAAGGGCGTCTCCATGGCGAGCGTGGGGGCGCTGCGGGATCTGCTGTTGCGCTACCGCGCGCTGCGCGAGCGCCTGCCCGCGGCGTGGTTCCGTTTGGACGGCGCGCTGGCCGCCAATCCGGACTTCGTCTCGATGGCGCCCGAGGTGCTCGAGGAGCTCGGGCGTCGTCGCGTCTGGTTCGAGATGAAGGTGCTGCGCCAGTACCAGACCATCTACGGGGAGGCGCTCAACCGGATGCGCGACATCAACTATGTGATCGCGATCCACACGCGCCACATCGCCGAGCACGCGCTCGAGGCGCGCGACGAGGAGCTGTTCGAGCTCGTCCTGACGTTCTTCAACACCTATCTGCGCGCGACGATCAACGCGCGCGACGTGCGCACCGCCTACAACGTCCTCAATCAGTACCGGTTGCTCGGCGAGGCGGCGCTCGCCCACGACGAGGGGCGCCGCGCCGTCGCGATCGCGCGCTACTTCAAGTACTACGGGCTGCTCGCCTACGGCGCCCGACTCCCGTTCGTCCTCGAGACCGTCGCCTACGATCTGTGCGCGCTCGCCGAGGCCGCGTTCGACCGAGCGAGCCCCGCCGCGCGCGAGATCCTTCGCATCTTCCTCGAAGTCGACAAGGAGGGCGACGGTGAGGAGCACGAGCAGAGCCTGCGCGGCGTGCGCAAGGCCCAGGTCAAGCTCGCGACGCACTATCTGGCTGCCGGCGCCGTCGATCTCGCGCGCCAGATCTTCCGGGACATGGAGCGGGAACGACCCGAGCGCCTCGCCTCCATCCGCGACGAACTGCTCACGGTCGAGTCGCGCCAGTTCTGGGAAGTGAGCGACCGCGGCGTCAATTTCGACTATCTGCCCCCAGAGCGGCGCGCCCACCTGCTCGACTTCTTCGGATGGTTCGAGGGGCTCGCGCCGCCCCGCAGCTCGATCGTCGCCCACGTCGAGCCGCCCGGGTCGCCGGGGCGCACTGCAGCTGGCGTCGAAGTGCGCTCGTGAGGCGCCGCCCTCGCAGCGCATTTCGAGCCACGACTCGGAATCGGACTGCCGCGCGGACTCGCTTTCGGTATCGGTTTCGGACTCCCGCCTGAATTCGGTCTCAGCCTCGCCGCGCACTCGAGCTCGACCTCGGCTGACCGACGCACGGCCCCGCGCAGGGCCGCACCGATCGCTCGCCCCGTCAGTCGTACGGCGGACGCTGCGGCACCTCGTCGGGAACCACCCACGGGCTCGACCACAGCCCGTAGCCGCCGTCGATCGTGAAGACCTGACCCGTGACGAAATCCGCCGCGCGACTCGCGAGGTAACAAACGAGGTGGGCGATCTCGCGCGGGTCGGCGAGCCGCTTGAGCGGCGTGGCCCGGCGCGCCTGCTCAAGCAGCGCATCGCCGTACTGCATCGTTCCCTCGGTCCGCACGACGCCCGGCGCGACGGCGTTGACGCGGATGCCGTGCCGTGCCCACTCGACCGCGAGCGTTCGCGTCAGGTTCTCGACCCCGGCACGCGCCGCCCCCGTGTGCGCCATGCCGGGAAAGCCGCGCGCGCACGAGGCAGTCACCTGCACGATGCGACCCGCCCGAGCCGGAATCATCGCCCGCGTGGCCACCGCGTGCGTCACGTTCCACGTCCCCAGCAGATTGTTGCGGACCACGGCCTCGAAGCCACGCGGGCTGATGGCCTCCGCCGGCGCCGGAAACTGCCCTCCTGCGTTGTTGACGAGCACGTCGATGCGCCCGAAGCGCTCGAGGACCTGCTCGACGAAGCGGTCCACGGCATCGGCGTCCCGTACGTCACAGCTCGCCGCGTGCGCCTCGACGCCCCGTTCGCGCAGCGCGGTCGCCGCGCGTTCGACGACGTCGCCGCGCCGCCCACACAGAGCGAGCCGAGCCCCCAGCACGCCCAGCTCCGTCGCGACCGCGCGTCCGATGCCCGTCCCCCCACCCGTCACGATGGCGACCTCGCCCGAAAAGAGCCCGTCGCGAAAGATGCTCTGCGCCATCGCGGCCGCATATACCCGCGGCCTCGCTTCGCGTCATCCTCGAGGGCGTGACGGACGCCCCCGCACGCGTTCGCGAGGCCCGCGTGACCGCCACCCGTCTCCGGCCGTCCCTGCTGCCTGCCATCCGTAGGGCTCCGCCGTCGCTGTGGGCGCTCGGCCCGCTTCTCCTCCTCGCGCTGCTCGCCACCCCTTGCGGCGTTGGACTCCCCCTTGCCGCATCGGTGTCCGCCGCGCTGCTGCGCCGCGCCCTTCGCACCGTCGGCGCCGAACCGCCCGACCCGTCGTCCCGCACGACGTGGCGCGCCGCGTTCGCGACGGTGCCCCTTCTGCTCGCCACCGGGGCGACGACGCTCCTCGGCGCGCTCGGGCTCGAACCGCTGTGGCCATCCGTGACGCCAACGTGGCTCCCGGGTGTCCTGGTCGGTCTTGCGGCCGGCATCGGAGCGGCCCTGCCCGCCGTGCTCTGGCCCGCGGCGGCCCTCTATGGGCATCGCGGGCTCGGCGCGATCGCGATTGCGAGCGCCGTTCTGCACTGCGCGGGACCGCTCCGCCTCGCCCTCGGCCTGCTCACCACGCTCGCGCCGGGGCTGGTGCTCGCCGCCGCCGCGACCCATCCGGCGCTTGCGCACCCCCCCGCGCTGCGGGGCTCCGTGTGGATTGTATCGTACGTTACACTTTCCGCATCCCTGTCCGTCATGCACGTGCTCCTCGCGCGCGCGTGGGTCGCGGGCTGCACGACCGACCCCTTCGTCGCCGCGACACTTCCGACACACGCACGGAAACACGCGGACCCTACCCCGACCTCGCCGGACGTCCACCCCCCGGTCCACGCAAGCGCTTCGAGCCTCGGCCCGAGCCCGCCTCCGACTCCGAGTCCGAGCCCGAGTGAGAGCCCCAGTCCGAGCTCGCGCCCACGGTGCGACTCGTCTGCCCGATCCGACCGCCTGAGCGCCGCTGTGCGCACCGGCCCCCTCGCCGTCGTTCTTTTCGCCCTCTGCGTTCCCCTGCTTGCCCTCATGCGCCCCGCGCGTCCGGCCGCCGGCCCTGGACCGAGCGGCGCACTTCTGGTCGCACTCGACGTCGGGGCCACGAGCGCCCCTCTGCGCCCGATCCCCTTCACCACGCTCGTGCTTCGCGCCTCGTCCCACGCCGCTCACGTCGAGTCCGCCGATGGGGGCGGGTTCGGAGAGGTTCCCCTGCGCGCGTACGGTCCCGTACGGCGCGCAGTGGTTCTGCGCACCGACGACCGCTTCGTTCTGCGCATCGAGCAGGCCGCCGGAACGAGCCACGTCGCGTTCCGTGCCGACGGCGTGCGGCTCGACGACGATCTCGGTCATCGCCTACGCGACCGGCACCCGCCCGCCGCAATCGGACTTTTGCTCCTCGTCGCTCCGCTCGCCTCGCATGCTGTCAGCGGCGGCCTGCGCCGAGTCGGCAGCGGTCGATCCGAAGGCATCCATCGACCCATGGCCTGGACCTTGGCCCTGTGCGCTCTCGCGGCGGCACTCGTCGGGTAGTGCCGCTCACTTTGGGCACATCCGGCGGTGTCATCTGCGCGGGCGATTGCGTTTGAGCCTCGATCCCTGCACGCCCCCCCTGGGTCCGAGTCCGAGTCCGAGTCAGAGTCGGAGTCCGAGCCCGTACCCGAGTCCGAGCCGCGATCATCCAGCGGGACCGCAGTTGTGAGTCCGAGACCGACTCCGAGCCCGAGAGCGAGACCGAGTCCGCGTCCGGGTAGACGTCGCGTTCAACCAACCCCGTCGGCCCTGTCAGACCGAGTCCGAGACGGACCCCGAGTCCCCATCGCGGTCACAGAACCTGCCCGGCGATCTCGCAGACCCGATGCTTCGCCTCAACCCTCCCCCAGATACGCCCCGCGCACGCGCGGGTCGTCGCGCAACGTCTCGCTTGGCCCCTCCAGGGCGACCTCGCCCGTCACCAGCACGTACGCGCGCGACGCAGTCGCAAGCGCCAGACGCGTATTCTGCTCTACGAGCAAGATCGACAAGCCCCGCGAGGCAATCCGCCGGATTGCCGCAAAGATCTCCTGCACCAGCACCGGCGCCAATCCCAGCGACGGCTCGTCGAGCAGCAGCAGCCGCGGATCCGCCATCAACGCGCGCCCGATGGCCAGCATCTGCTGCTCACCGCCCGA
>JANWZI010000047.1 GCA_025054695.1 Myxococcota bacterium
TGCGCATGCCGATGCGAATAAACCGAGCCTGCACCGGAGCAGAGAGCCGGATTTTGATTGTGCCATTCATCGATACCGCGCCTCCTTGCGCCGTAGCCTCGCTCGTCGTCGATGCCGACGGCCGTGGCCACGACGACGCCAATCACGACTGGGATGGAATGTTCGTGATGGCTGGTCCGGCGCTCCGGTCGCGGGGTCCCATCGAGGGGCTTCGACTTTTCGACGTGGGCCCTACGTGCCTGGCGCACGCCGGGCTCCGGCCGCCCGAGGACTGGCTCGGACGGGTGGTGCCGTGACGGCGCGTGCGCTCATCGTGGGCCTGGACGGCGCGGGGCTCGATCTGGTGCGCGAGCTGGGCCCGCGACACACGCCGGTGCTGCACGAGCTGATGGATCGCGGCGCGTTCGCGGCGCTCGACACCGTGCCGCCCGCCTCGACGCTGCCCAACTGGGCGACGGTGCTGACGGGCCTCGACCCCGGGACACACGGGCTGTTCGACTTCACGATCCGCGACGGCTACGCGGTGCGCTTCGTTGGCGCGGCCGCGCGTGCGGCTCCCACCGTCTTCGCGAGGCTCGACGGGGCGGGGCTGGCCTGTCTGTGCGCGGGTTTCCCGGGAACGTGGCCGCCGGAACGGCTCGACCGCGGCATCGTGCTGTCGGGCTGGGACTCCCCGGTCGCCTTCGAGGCGAACCGTTCGTTCGTTCACCCCCCGTCACTGTACGACGACATCGTCGCGCGTTTCGGAGCGGTGCGCTTTGACGACGTCGGCGAGCTGGAGGGTGGCGGACGCGACTGGGTCCGTCGGCTCGGCCCACTTCTGGTGCGTCGCGTCGAGCGGCGCAGCGCGTTGTACGAATGGCTCATCGCGCTGCGTGCGTGGGACGTCGCCGCCGTCTACTTCGGCGAGTCGGACACCGCGGCTCACCACCTTTGGTCGCTGCACGACCCGCGCTCGCCGCGACGCCCGGCGGACGTGACGGCCGAGGAGCAGGCCGCGCTCGCGCACGTGTACGAGGCGCTCGATGCCGCGCTCGGGCGGCTGCTGCGCGCGGCCGGTGGCGAGCGGGTCGAGGTGACGGTCGTCTCCGATCACGGATCGGGGGGCTCCTCGGACAAGGTGCTCTGCGTCAATCGGGTGCTCGCGGAGGCAGGGCTACTGCGGTGGAAAAACCGTTCGGGCGGCCGCTCGTGGCGTTCGCGGGCACTGGAGGCGGCGCGGGAGGTGGGACTGCGCACGCCGCTGCCGCGGTTGCGCGAGCGCGCGTTCCGCTGGGCGTCGGCACGCATCCCGTCGCGCTTGGAGTCGTTGCGGCGCTTCGGAGCCATCGACTTCGAGGGCACGGTCGCGTTCAGCGAGGAGGTCAACTACTTCCCCGCGATATGGCTCAACGTCCGGGGCCGCGAACCGCAGGGCATCGTCCCTGCGTCGCGGCGGCGCGCCATGGCGCTCGAGGTCGCCGCGGTGCTCGATTCGGTGCGCGATCCGTGGACGGGCACGCGCGTGATTCGTGCGGTCGAGCCGCGCGAACGGCTGTATCTCGGTCCGTACGTCGAGCGCGCTCCGGACCTGCTGCTCGAGATGGAGCTCGACGGGGGCTACACGTACAACCTGCTCCCGTCGGGCGGACCGGGGCCGACGTTCGAACGGCTGGCGCCCGAGTCCCATCTCGGTCGCAAGGGCCGCAGCTTGCCGGGTAGCCATCGATCGCGTGGCTTGCTCGTGATGGCCGGGCCGGCGGTGCGAGCGACGGGGTGCATCGACGCCCACGTCGCCGACGTGATGCCGGCGTTGCTCGCGCGTTTGGGCATACCGGTGCCGGTCGCGCTGCACGGAAGCGTCCCATGGGCGGCCGTCAGGGCCGACCGAAGGGATCCGACCGCGACAGCTGGGGTGCTCGAACGGCGCTCACACCCGAGAACGGAGTCGGGTTCGGGTTTCGGCTCGGGCCTGGTCTCGGACTCGGACTCGGTCCCCGACTCGAGCTCGCATTCGGATTCGCACTCGGACGTGCAACGCTCCTCGGCAACGTCGACTGAGGCGCCCGCCACCGCGCGTGCGCCGGTGCGAAGGGGCGACGAGTCCCTCGGTGCCCGCAGCAGCCCTGCGAACGAGCGCGCTCTGCTCGAGCGGCTACGCGTGCTCGGCTACGTGGACTGAAAGGCGATTGAGGCCGCCGCCTGGGGCCAGCGGTGCAGGCGCATCGAGCCGTCGACGGCGACGATCTCGCCGGGCTGCATGGCGATCCAGACATTTTCGCCCGACAGGGGCTGACTCGCAAACAGCAGGTGATTGACGGGCTCGGCGTGCGCGGCTGCCGCTTCGCACGAGCGCGCGAGATACGGACAGTGCTCGCGTTCGGGACAACGCGTCTTGTAGGTGGACCAGTGCAGCTCGCGTCCGCCCTGCGCCCCGAGCATGCGCCTGCCGTCGGTCACGATCACGGTGAGGTTGGAACTGGCCCCGCTCGCCCGATCGCAACGCGTACGGACCAGGTCCGTCGTGCGACGCACCGCGTCGGCGAGCCGTTCGACCCCCTCGCCACCCGATTCGTGGCCGTCGCGTCGCAGCGCCGTGAGCAGCAGATAGAAGAGCACCTCGCTGTCCGTCTCACCGAGGATGTAGGGCCGCAGCGCGGGGTCCACCTCTTCGAGCAGGGCCTCGCGATGCTCGTCGAAGCGGGCGATCTCACCGTTGTGCGCGAACACCCAGCGTCCGTACTGGAACGGGTGTGTGTTCAGCACGGTACGGGCGCCGACGGTCGCGCGGCGGACGTGCGCCAGCACCGTTTGCGAGCGGACCACGCCCGAGAGGCGGTGGAAGATCTGATCGTCGAATGCGGCCGTCGGGCTCTTGGTCAGGTGCGGGACGCCGTCGACGTAATAGGCGACGCCCCAGCCGTCGCGGTGCTCGCGGGACAGACGTGCGATGGAGCTGTCGGCCGCGACGACCGAGCGGTGCACACGCGAGGGCAAGATGGAACGAAAGCCGAAGAGGCGACACATCGGGCGCATGGCCGGGCATCCGGTGCCCGGCCCTCGTCGAGATCATGCCGCAGGCGCGTCGTGGCGCCACAATCCGCCGGTCGCTTCGGCCGCACGGGGGATTGCTCGCGACGAGCGGGCGTGCTCTAAGCAGGCCGCCGGGGCGAGGTCGGTTCGGCGCAGCTGTTGGAGGCAAGATGGATCCGTCGCGAAGGAAACAGCTCGCGTTCAGCGGGCTGTATTTCGTGCTCGCGCTGGTCGCCCTGCTCGCCTTGCAACAGGCGATCGCACCGCGCGTTCGTCCCAGGCCGATTCCCTACAGCGAGCTGCTCGGTCGGGTTCGCCAGGGCACCGTCGAGCGAGTCGAGCTGCGGGCCGACGAGGTGCTGGCCAAGGCTCGGACCCCGACCGGCGGGCACGAGACGGTCGTCGCGACGCGCCTGCCCGGCGTCGAGGAACGCGCGCTCGTCGAGGAGCTCGATCGACGCGGGGTCGTCGTCGTCGGGCGCATCGAGCGGACGGCGTGGTGGGAGTCGTTGCTGCTCGCGTGGATCCTCCCGCTCGTGCTGCTCGTCGCGTTTTGGTCGTTCGTCATTCGCCGCATGGGGCGGCACGCCGGGCCGCTCACGTTCGGCAAGTCGCGCGTCAAGATCTACGACCAGAACCAAGCCGAACGGATCACGTTCGCCGACGTGGCCGGAGTCGACGAGGCGGAGGCGGAGCTCGTCGAGGTGGTCGATTTCCTGAAGAATCCTGGCAAGTACGCGGCTCTGGGCGCACGCATCCCCAAGGGGGTCTTGCTCGTCGGGCCGCCCGGCACCGGCAAGACGCTGCTCGCCAAGGCCGTGGCGGGTGAAGCCGGCGTGCCGTTCTTCTCCATTTCGGGCTCCGAGTTCGTCGAGATGTTCGTCGGCGTCGGAGCCGCGCGGATGCGCGACCTGTTCCAGCAAGCCAAGGAGCGCGCTCCATGCATCATCTTCATCGACGAGCTGGACGCGATCGGCAAGGCGCGCGGGGGCGCAGCGGCCGTCGCGACCCACGACGAGCGCGAGCAGACGCTCAATCAGCTGCTCGTCGAGATGGATGGCTTTGACGCCGGCAAGGGCGTGGTGATCATGGCGGCCACCAATCGACCGGAAATTCTGGACCGCGCCCTGGTGCGGGCGGGCCGCTTCGACCGTCAGG
Source organism: Myxococcota bacterium (assembly GCA_025054695.1). Taxonomy (GTDB): domain Bacteria; phylum Myxococcota_A; class Polyangia; order Polyangiales; family JANWZI01; genus JANWZI01. Next base: position 4,171 of record JANWZI010000047.1, read on the forward strand.
TCGTCGTCGACCGGCCGGACGTCAAGGGGCGCGAGGAAATTCTGAGGGTTCACGTGCGCAAGGTGGCGCTCGGCTCGGATGTCGACCTGCGCATCGTGGCCCGGCGCACGCCGGGCATGGTGGGCGCCGACCTGGCCAACATCGTCAATGAAGCCGCGCTTGCCGCCGCGCGCCGCGGCTCGTCCCACGTCGAGCAGCGCGACTTCGAAGAGGCCATCGACCGAGTTCAGCTCGGGCTGAAGAAGCGAAATCGCGCGATGAACGACGAGGAGCGGCGGCGCGTGGCGTTTCACGAAGCCGGTCACGCGCTGGTCGCGTTGAGCGTCGAGCACGCCGATCCGGTCCACCGCGTCACGATCATTCCGCGCTCGATCGGCGCGCTCGGGGCGACGTTGCAGTTGCCGACCGAGGATCGATACCTGATGACGCGGCAGGAGCTGCTCGACCGGATTTGCGTGATGCTCGGCGGGCGGGCGGCCGAGGAACTGATTTGCCAGGACGTGTCGACGGGCGCGCAGAACGATCTGGAGCGCGCCACCGAAACGGCGCGTCAGATGGTCTGCCGGTTCGGCATGAGCGATGCGCTCGGTCCGCTGACGTACGGTCGACCCGTCGGAGCGCGGTTTCTGGATGCGCCGGTCACACTGGGCGAGGAACGCAACTTCAGCGAGGCGACGGCGCAGCGCATCGACGCGGAGGTGACCGCAGTCGTGCGCGAGCAGCACGAGCGCGCTCGACGCATCCTCGCTGAGCGGCGCCCGGCGCTCGAGCGAATCGCCTTGCGGTTGCTCGAGGAGGAAACGCTCGAGCGCGAGGCGCTGCAAGCGCTCGCAGCGGATGGGCCGGAGCCGACGAGGAAGGCGGACGAGGACGGGAGCGTCGGAGCCGTTGCTGGGGTCTAGAGAGGGGCGGCGGGGGCACGTCGCCGCGGGCCTGATAGCGACGGTCACCTTGCTCGACGTGGCGGAGGAGTCTTGCGAGCCGGAGTCCGAGCCCGAGCCCGAGCCCGAGTCCGATGCCGAAGCGCGAGCGAGCAAGCCTCTCGCCGCGGTCAGCTCGCGCAATCGATCGCTGGCGACAGTCGGGTGACAACCCAGACGACGGCCACGGCGGCGATGAGCAGCGAGCCGGTGCGCAAGACGACGGGCCGGTACCAGCTCTGGCGGCCCGCCCACGCAAGGGGCCAGGCGCAAAGCACGACGACGAGGATCTGGGCGAGCTCGATGCCCACGTTGAAGGCGGCCGCCGCCAGGACGCGCTCGCCGGGCGACAGCGCGAGCTCCCGCAGCACGGAGGAGAAGCCGAAACCGTGGACGAGACCGAAGACGCCGGCCACGACGGGGAGCGGTCCGCGCCGTTCCGGGCGAAAGTAGTTCCAGAGCGCGACGACGGCAATGGAGGCGGCGATGACGGGCTCGACGAGGATCGCCGGAAGCACGACGACGTCGAGCGCCGAGAGCGCGAGCGTGACGCTGTGTCCGAGCGTGAACGCCGTGACGACCAGCACGACGTCGCGCGCAGCGCGCCGAGCGCCGAGGCGAGCGGCCACCGGTCCCGCTCCCAGCAACAGAGACAGCAGGAACAGCACGTGGTCGTAGCCGGTGACGAGGTGCAAGCCGCCTTCGAGCAGGAAGACGCCCGCCGTGCGCAGCGCGGAGGGCGCATCGCCGAGCTCGAGGACCTGTCGTCCGCGACGCAGGACCGTTGCCCCGGCCGGCGAGCGCACGAGCGCCTCATGCAGCGGGTCGGTGGCGAACAGGGACCGGTCCTCGAAGCGAAGCTGGCGTCGGGGCTCGGGGCACTCGTAGGCGAGCAGGACGCGGACCGCGGTACGCATGCGCGGGATGCCTTCGATGGGCTCGACGGTGGGCGCGGAGGAGACGGCCGCGCACCGGCCACCGCGCGAGCGGACGTCGAAGGCATTTTCCGCCCAGCGCCGGATGGCGTCCGCGTGCTCTTCGACGAGCGCTTCGGGCACGATGCGCTCCGGGTCGGGCTGGCCGAGCTCGTAGCCGAGATCGACCGGATCGATGTCGGCGACGACGCGGACGCCACTCGAGGTGGGCTCGACGTCGAGGAGCTTGACGCTGCCGAAGTGGGCGAAAGCGGAATCCGGCAGCAGCAGCGAGCCGATTGGGGCGAGCGTGGCCATCGCGATGATGGAATGGGCCGCGGTTCGGCGCGGCCACGTTTCTCGTCTCGGCACGGCGCGCAGCCTACAGGGAAACCGCGCCCGGTGCGGGGACGCGCGTCGCAGTTCGACATCCGAGCGCTCGACGCGGCGCGCGTCGCGTCCCGCAGCCGCGGTCAGATGAGATCGATCTCGGGGACGCAAACCCCGCCGGAACAGAACTCGCCGCCCGGGCAGTCGGCGTCTTCGACGCAGTCGGTGTTGATGGGCTCGAAGTCCATTCCCCCGGTGTAGCCGTAGGAGACGACGCCGGGCCCCCAGCCCTCGATCACGAGGCCGAAGGGGACGTCGGCCTCGAGGCTGTGCGCGCCGTCCGGAAGCTCGCAGTGCAGGCCCTCGAATCGCGTCGCCGCAATCTCACCGAGGTCGTGGCGCTGGCAGGAGAGCGGGCGGCCGTCGAGGCGCAGCTCCGTGCCCGCGGGGGCGGCCACCAGCGCGTAGTCGCGCTCGTAGCCGGACGGCACGAGGAACCGATACGCACTCCGGAACTGGGCGACGGGGGGTACCGTGATGAACGACGGATCGCCGATCTGATCTCCCTCTTCGATGATTTCGCCCGTTCCGGGGTCGATCACGTCGGGGTAGACGCTTTCGCCGCTGATGAGGAACTGCGCGACGACGACGGGCTCGGTCGCGCGCAAGGTGAAGCTTCGATCGGCGAGGATGAGCCGCGCCTGACCGCGGTCGAGGCGGAAGCTGCCATCGGCGCCTCCGAGGGACGTCTCGATGACCGTGCCGTCCACGATGGCGAGGATCTTGAAGAAGTCCGGCTCCGGTGGGCCCACTCGAGACGGCCGTCGGGGGCGGCTGCGGACCACCGCGTACTCGGTTCCGAGGCTGGAGCGCGGGATGAGCTGTTCCTCGAGGTGGTCGGCGCAGCAATGGCTTTGCCCCGGTAGCGGGATGGCCGTGGCCTCCACGCCGCTGAACACCGCGACCGGCCGGTCGGCTTCGATTCGGCTACCGGTGAAGTCGGTTTCACCGGCGACCGACAGGTCCGCACCCTGTAGGTTGAGGACGCCGAAACGGTCGAGGAGAACCTCGATGGGCTCGCCAGCCGCGAGTGCCGGCACGCCGTCGCCGGGCTGCACGGCCGTCGAGGGAACGACGCGTACGCGCGTACCTGGCTGCGTGGCCACGATCGTCAGGAAGGAACGATTGTCGACGGGCACGGCGCCCCCGGAAGCATTGCCGACACCGGGCCAACCGATCGCGACGTAGCTCTCGTCGAGCGAGTGGACGGGCACGAGCAGGCTCGCGTCGTCGGAATAGACGCCCTCGTTCGCCATGGGGTTGAACTGGTAGGCCACGACGGGCAGCGTGCTCGTGATCCGGTACGCGAGGTTGGTGAGGGTCGAGCGACTGGGCGGTCCGGTGTCGGAAGCGAGGCCCGAAACCTCGCGCGGCGGCAGCGGGAACACCTCGACGGAATTGCCAGCGACCATCCGCTCCGCGACGACGGCGATGGCCTCGCCGCTGCCGGGCGCGGCGTCGTTGCGCTCGATGCGCACGACGCAGGCTTCGGGATTCGGATTGCTGATGACGACCCCGAACTGCGCCCGCCACGGGTAGCCCAGCACGATGGGCCACGAGGAGACGCGCGGTTGCGGCAAGTCGACCGCGAAGTACTCGCAGCCGACGTGGCTGCGTTCCAGACGCGCCGCGGTGCAGGCATCGGCCGTCACGCAACCCGCGGACGGATCGCACAGTTGTCCGGCGCCGCACGTCTGCTCGGGCACCCAGAAACCACGCAGGCAGCGCTCGAAGACGGCTCCCATGCAGCGCGTTCCGGACGTACACGCGCCGCCGTCGCCCGTGCCCGCCCCTGCGTCACGCGCTCCATTTCCGCCGGAGCCGCTCCCTCGCCGACCCCCCGAGCATCCAGTGAGAACCAGCAACGTCGCGAGGACGACGCGAGCCCGAGCGAAGCTATGGCTGCGATTCACGGCGGTGCAGCAGCTTAGCAGCTTCCGGACCCGCCAGGATCGAAAGGATCTTCGCGCGCCTCCGATGTGCTCGGTCGACACGAATGCCGAACGTGGTCGACGGCAGTTGCTCGCACGTCGCAATTTCCATGAGCGGGTTTCCGAGGCGTATGGCGACGGCCGGGTCGATGGATCGCGGCGCGCCCGCCTTTAGGACAGGATGCCCGACTCGACTTGGGGCTCGGTCACGGGCTCGGCCTCGGACTCGGACTCGGGCTCGGTCTCGGTCTCGGCCTCGGCCTCGGCCTCGGACTTGGACTCGGATCCGGTCTCGGTGTCGGGCTCGGAGTCGGACTCGTAGTGAACGCCCCGCGCGACCATCAACCCGACTGCTCGGCGTCCTCAGCGGGTCTCGTCGACGACCCACAGGCGGCCGTCCTCCTCGATGACCTGCAGGCTCTCGAGTCGCGTACCCCGGCACGGGCCCTCGACGCAGTACCCATCGACGACGCGATAACGGGCCCCGTGGGTACCGCAGACGAGGTGCTCGCCGCTCGCGTCGAGGGGGCTCGCGTCCCCCGCAGAGAGGGGCACCGGGAGGTGGCGGCAGATGTCCACGTAGGCTCGCACCTGGCCCGCATGCTCTCCCGCGGCGAGGCGCAGAACGATCGCGCGCCGCGGCAATCCACGCGGCGAGACGCGTAGCGGCACGTGCACCAGGCGGCCCGGCGCCAGTTCGCTCGCTATGCCGACTAGAACGCGTCGCGGCATCGGCGGTTTTCCGGACCAGTTGCGACGCGCCTCGACGTGCACGAGACGCCGTTCGGGAAGCAGATACCCGGTGAGCCGGCCACCGTAGACGCAGCCGGTGTCGATGCCGGTCGCGAACCGATGGCGCTGCAGTCCGCTGATCGCGTCGTGTCCGAAGACGACCTCTTGGGGCCCGGGCCATCGCGTGGCCCACAACACGCCGTCCTCGAGCCGGTCCGACGGCGTTCCGTCCGGGCGCAGGGTGCGCATTGCGACCACGTGCTCGGGGCGCTGCGCTTCGAGAGGTACGCCGGGGACGAGGCCGCCATGCACGACGACCACGCCGACGTCCGGCAACGGAAGCACGTAGGGCAAGGCCCGGAGGTACGCCCATTCGCGCTCGCCGAGCTCTTCACAGACGCGCATGTGCTCGCGCGCGACCGGCGGCGGCGTCAGACCCCGATCGACGGCGTGTTGCCACGCGAGGATGCGCTCGTCGTGGTTGCCGCGGACGCCGAGGACGCTTCGTTCCGCGCAGTACGCGACGACGCCGCGTGAATCGGGACCCTTCGCGACGAGGTCGCCGACGTGCACGAGGGTGCGACCGGCGCCGTATCGATCGACGAGCGCGACGAGCTCCTCGAGGCACCCGTGGACGTCGCCGACGATCAGATAGGCCATCGTCGCGCCGCGGGCGACGGAGCCCGCGCGAGGCGTTCCCTGGGACGCAGGAAGCACGCCCGCTCGCGTTTCGGTTCGTCACCCATCGGCCACGGGCCGGTAGCACGGGCGGCACGAGCCGGCCAGGCGCGGCGGCATCGGCGCGCCCGCGACCCGTAGGCGGCGCCCATCGAGAGGGGGTCAGCGCGCCACGGCTGCAAGCGCGTCGTGCGGTGTCACGGGGCGAGCTTCGGGGCCCGCCGACGTCGACGCGGCGCGGTCGAGCAGTGCGCGCTCGAGGATGGCTTCGCACAGATCCTCGAAGCTCATGCCCGCGCTCGCAGCGATGCGCGGCAGCAGGGAGGTGGGCGTCATGCCCGGGAGCGTGTTGACCTCGAGGACGTACTCGTTGTCGCCCTCGGTGACCAGCACGTCGACGCGCGTCGCTCCACGGCAGCCCAGCGCCGCATGCGCGCGCTCGGCGAGCGTCTCGACGCAGCGGCGACGCGTCGGCGTCAGTCGCGCGGGGCAGTAGTAATCGCTCTGACCAGGCTGGTACTTCGAGCGGTAGTCGTAGAAGTCGCCCCGGGGCACGATCTCGACGGTTCCCAGGGCGCGCCCGTCCAGAATGCCGACGGCGACTTCGGCGCCCCGCACGAAGCGCTCGACGAGCACGCACCGGTCGAACCGCGCGGCGTGCTCGCAGCGTGCGCGGAGCTGCTCCAGGTCGTGCGCGATGCCGGCCCCCACGCTCGAGCCCGAACGACGCGGCTTGACGAAAACCGGGAAGCCGAACCAGCCGTGCACCGACTCCAGCTCGTCCAGACGGTCGGCGTCGACGACGTAGTACGGGGGCGTAGGGACGTTGTGCAGCCGGAACAGCTCTTTGGCCTTGAGCTTGTCCATCGCGAGCGCGCTCGCGAGCACGCCCGACCCTGTGTACGGGATGCCGAGCACCTCGAGCAGGCCCTGGATGCAGCCGTCCTCGCCCATCGTTCCGTGCAGGGCGAGGAAAGCCACGTCGATCTCGGCCTCGCGCAGGACGCGGTCCACGTCGCCGTCGACGTAGACGCGCGTGACGTACCACCCGCGCCGCTCCAGGGCGGCGGCGACCGCCTCGCCGCTGCGCAGCGAGACGTCGCGCTCGGGGCTGTTGCCTCCCATCAGGACGCCCACGTGACGGTCTTTCATGGTCCACTCCTCGGCAGGCCGCGTTGCGAGCGGCGCGCCCGGCGCCTTGCCGTGTGCTGCGGGCGTCGAGCGCTCATCGGTGCGTCGGCGGCGACACACACGCGAGGCACCGTGACCACGCGATACAGGGCACGACGGACCCCGTCAAGAAATCGGACGCGAGCGACGCGCGCGCTCAGGCGCTACCGAGTGCCTCGTCCAGATACCGGTGCAGCTTCCCCTCGATCGTGCTCTTCATGGGTACCAGAAGCATGCCGAGCTCGATGCGGACGTGCACCTCCTGGTCCCCGACGCGCACGTGACCACGTGCGCCCGTCCGTTCGAATCGGAGCTCGTCACCCGCCCACTCGTAGCGCACGTCGATCCGGTCGCGCAGACGCTGCGCGAGTCGCTCGGCGGCCTGCCGCGCGCGCTCCTTGCCGAGCGCGTGGGAACGTCGGACCTCGATCGTCGGCATGGGCCGCTGCGTAGCAGCGACAACTGCGAGGCGCAACGAACGGCGTGCGCGCCGAGCCTCGAGGAGTCGCCGTCGGTCTAAGACTCGGAATCTGTCTGGGTCTCGGACCCCGGCTCGGACTCGGACTCGGTCTCGGATACCGCCTCCGGCTCGGTCTCGAATCGGTCGTTCGACTCGGGTTCGAAGCGGCCTTCGACACCAGGGGGCGTCGCGAAATACGACGTGGCGGGATCGGGACGTGATCGCCGAGGTCGAGGTGCGTCGCGCCTGCCCGGCACCGGTTACGCGTCGTCTCGTGCGCGAACGCTCATGCCGAGGGGCACTCGGTCAGCCCGTCCGCGGCGAGCGGCCGTACCTCGAACGAGCGCCGGAAGATACGACCGTCGGACGCGGTCACGCGGATCTCGACGGGGCCCCGCTCGGGCACGTCGATGGGTACGCAGTCCGCCCAACTCAGGACGTTGATGCGGGCCTGCTCCGCATTGAACGCCTCCAGGCGCGCTCCCGTGTCGAAGAGTCGGACGCGTCGTCCCGTCTCGTCCGCGCCGATCCAGCGCACCCCGACCAGTTCGCGACAACCGGCGTACAGGTAGTCGCGATCCTCGTCGTGCACCGGAACGATGGACACGTCGACGAGGTCGAAGACGGACAGCTCGAGTCGATCGTAGAGCTCTCCGCTGCGCGGATCGATTAGTCGCAAATACGCCCGTCCGGCACGCTGCGCCGAGACGACCACGTGGGCGTCGACGCTGTGCAGCGGACGTCCCGATTCGTCCACCGGACCGAACACGCCCTCGCCCCTTTGGACGGTGAAGATCGACCCGTCGGAGGCGCGGGCGTCGAACGCGGGAAGGGGCGTCCGATCCGGGAGCCGCAGGCCGATGCTGAACCGACCCCTGCTGACCACGGGTCCGAGGCGCAACACGTGGGCTTCGTCGAAGAAGAAGTGCCCGACGAAGGTCACGCCGTGGGGCGTCGCCGAGGAGCAGCGCTCCCCGGGGGGGCAGCGTCCTGATTCGGAACGCTCGCCGGGCACCTCGGCGAGGCACGCCGTCCATACCAGCAACCCGGCGCAGACGAGCGCGATCCCCCCGAAACCGACCAGCAACTTCTTCGTTTTTCGCATGCCGACCTCCCGTTTCCTCGGCACTTGGGGCATTCGGGATGCCAAGGAGGGTCGGCCGGCCGACCGGATTTTTCGCGTGCCTGGATGTGCCACGGCCGAGGCGTGTGGTCGGTCGACCACGCTCGGTACCGTGATTGGGAATCGCGCTGGTCGGAATCGAACCCCCGGTTGAGGCATCCTCAGGCTTGCCGTTGGCGCCGAGGGGGCCGCCGCGTGCTGTGGCGCTGTCGGAGGGGTCGAAACCGTTCGCGCCTCCCGCTACATGGCAGGCTCGGCACCGTGCCCGACCCGTGGACGATCCGTCGCGTACTGAGCTGGATGACGGCAGACCTGCGGGCGCGAGGCATCGAAACGGCGCGGCTCGACAGTGAGCTTCTGGTCGCCCACGCACTCGGCGCAAACCGGCTCGCGCTGTACTTGGACCTCGACAGGCCGCTGACCCCCGACGAGTTGGCATCCATCCGCTCGCTTCATCTGCGTCGCCGTGCCCGCGAGCCGGTCGCGTACATCGTCGGGCGGCGCGAGTTCTGGAACCGCGACTTCGAAGTCGGCCCGGCCGTGCTCGTTCCGCGACCGGAGACGGAGCTGCTGGTCGAGAGAGCGCTCGCCATTGTGCCGGCCGATTCGGCGGCGACCGTTCTCGAGCTGTGCACGGGCAGCGGGTGCGTCGCGGTCAGCTTGGCGCTCGAGCGCCCGTCGTTGCGCGTCGTGGCAACCGACGTGAGCGAGGCTGCCCTCGAGGTTGCCTTGCGCAACGCGAGCCGCCACCGAGTTTCCGGGCGCGTCGAGCTGCGACGAGGGGACTTGTGGGACGCGGTCCTCGAGAACGAAAGGTTCGCTCTCGTCGTCGCGAACCCGCCCTACGTTGCCGAAGAAGACATCGGCTCGCTCGCGCCCGAGATACGCGACCACGAGCCGCGCGCTGCGGTGTCGGGTGGCCCGGGAGGACTGCAGGTCATCGAGCGCATCGCGCAGGGTGCTCGCGCGCACCTCGAGCCCGGAGGGCGACTGCTGCTCGAGGTGGGCGCGGGCCAGGCCGAACGGGTGGAGCGCCTGTTGACCGCGGAGGGGTTGGTGCCGAGCGGACGTCACCGCGACTTGAGCGGCGTCGAGCGCGTCGTCGAGGCGGCCGCCCCGACGCTTTGATTGGCTCGCGGCGAATCCTGGTCCGCGACGGAACTCGAGTTCGAGAAGCCTTTCTCAACAAGGCTCCTCGAGAACCAAGCGCGGTGCAATCAGGTCCGCGACCGAGCCCGAGTCCGAGCCCGAGTCGGAGTCCGAGCCCAAGACCGAGCCCGAGCCGGGGCGAAGCCCCGAAGCCGGGGTCGCCCCACGCGGCGCCCGTCGCCCGTCGGTGTATAGTCGCGCGCCACGTGGAGCAGGCTTCTCCCCAGCACGCGCTCGACGTCGCCCTCGCCGTGTACCTGGAACGGCTGGTGACGGGTCGGAGCATGCTCTGGGTGGGCGTGGCTGGCCCATGGACCGATCGACTGGGGCGCGTCGCTCGACGCCTCGACGTACGCCCCCATCTACCGACTGCGAGCGAGGACGAACCGTTCGACGTCGTGGTGTGGGCGAGCGGGTTCGAGCCGATCGACGACGATAGGACGCTCGATCGCCTGCAGAGGGCGCTGGGCGATTCGGGCGTGATGGTCGTCGCCGTCGATCCTGCTGATGCACAAGGATATGCGCGGCTCTTCGAGCGCGTCGAGGCTCGACTGGGACGAGCGCGCGTGCTCGTGCAAGCGCCCTTCGAAGGGGTTGCGCTGGTCGACGTCGAATCGGGGGGTGCGGGGGAGGTGGTCGTCGACGATTCCGAGGGCGAGGAGGTGGCCCCCGAGCGCGTGCTCGTCGTCGCGGCGCGCGGGACGTGGCCCAAGCTCGAGGGGTACGCCGTGGTTCGGACCGGAGTCGACGTCGTGCGCGCCTCGGTCGAGCGATGGCGCGAGCGCCTCGAGGCGATCGAGGCCGAGCTGGACCGGCGCACGGCCGAGCTGGCCACGGTGCAACGGGCTGCGAGCGGGCTCGCGATGGAGCGCGATCGCCTGGTGGGCGATCGCGACGCGGCCATGGGGGAGATCGAGCGGTTGCGCGAGCGGCTGCGCACCGCGGAGCGAGAGCTCGACGCGCTGCACGCACGTCTCGAGCAGGCGGTAAAGACGGGGGCACAGGACGAGGCAGAGCTCGAGCGGCTGGGCGCCGAGCTGGAGCGTCTGGAGCGCGCCCTGCGCGATCGGTCGGCGCAGGCGCGTGGGCTCGAGGCGGAGCTGCGGCGACGGGACGCGCTCGTGCGAGAAATGGCCGATGAGCTGGCGCGCGTCGGGGCGCGCGAGTCGGACGACCGTCTCGAGCAGGCCGTGGGCCGGCTCGTCCTCGCGGAGGCGGCACTCGCCGCCGCGCGGTTCGAGAACGACGCGTTGCGGGCCCGCGTCGGGGCGCGCGACGACGGCCTCGAGGCGGCTCGCCTGCACGGCGAGTTGCGCGGGTTGCGCGCGCGTCAGGCCGAGCTCGCCGAGGCGTACGAGACGGCGGCGGCGCGCGCGATGCTGCTCGAGCACGAGCTCGCGGCGACGCGTCAGCGCCTGCGCGAGGTCGAGCGGCATGCCGAGGAGGCACGCGAGGAGCTGGGACTCGAAGTGGCCCGCGCGCGGCTGCTCGCGACCGAGGCCGAGCGCGCGCTGCGCGACGAGCGCGCGCGATGGATGCAACAACAGCGCACGGCCGCGCAGGACGCGGGGCGGCTCGCGGGGCAGCTCGCCGCCTGTCGCGAGGCGTACGCCGAGTGCCGCGCGGAGCGCGATTACGCCCGGGCGGAGGCGTTGCGACTGACCGCGCTGGTCTCGACGCTCGAGCAGCAGCAGGCCGGCGCACGCGCGGGTTGGGAGCGCCGCACGGCGGAGTTGCTCGAAGAGCAGCGCGCGTTGCAGAACGAGTGCGTCCGTCTGTCGCGCAAGGCCGCCGCCCTGCGGGGCGAATGCGACGGCCTCATCGCGCGTCTGGAGGATCGCGAGGCGGCGCTCGGCGCGCTGGCCGGTGCGTACCGAGCCGCGCACGCGGCGGGGCTCGAGGTCCGCAAGGAACGCGACCGCGCGCGGGACGAGGCCGACGGGTTGCGCGCGGCCCTCGAGGCGGCACGACGGCGCGAGGCCGAGTTGCTCGAGGCGAGCACCGAGGCCGAACGCAAGCTGGCGATGGCGAGCGCGCGCGCAGCCGACCTCGCGCAGGCGCTCGCCGCGCGCGACGCGCTCGTCGCGCGCCTCCAGTTCGATCTGGCGGACGAGGAACGGCGGGCGCGCGAGGCCGTCGAGCAGGCCGAACGACTGCGCCTCGAGCAGGACAGGCTCCGCGAGGCGCTCCTCGAGGCATCGCGCGCCGTCGACGAAGCCGCGGCGAGCCGCGCGCGGCTCGAGGCGCTCGAACGAGAGCGAGCCCTGGCGGAGACGCGCGAGGCGCGCCGACAGGCCCAGCTCGAACGCGTGGAGGCGACGCTGGGCGACGTCGCGCGACTGCTCGACGCGTGGGAAGCCGAGCTCGGACCCGAGCCGTCAGCCCATGGCACGGCCGTCGGCCTCGAGGCACCAGGCGAAACCGAGGGGGAGCAACCGGGGCGGGCTCTGGAGCGCGCGGAGCGGGAGCGGCTGCTTGCGGAGGTCGATCGTCTGCAGCGTCGTGTCGTGGAGCTCGAACGGCAGGCGGAGGGCCACGACGTGCTGGTGCGCTCGCTGGCCGCGCAGATCGAGGAGCGCGACGAGCGGCTACGCGCGATCGAACGTCGCGAAGCCGTGCGACCGGACGGCGCGGAGCTCGAGCGGTTGCGTGAGGCGTTGGCGCGCGCCGAGCAACGCGCCGCGCGGCTCTCGGACGAGCTGGCGGCCGAGCGCAGGGCGCGCCTCGACCTCGAGGCGGCGCAGGGTGCGATCACGAATCAGGAGCAGCTCGCCCTGCTGTCGGCAAGGCTCGGCGAGCGCGACGCGGAGCTTCTGTCCGCGCGCAGTCGCGCCGAGGCCGCCGATCGCGAGCTGCGGCTACTTCGCGAGGTGTGCGGGCGTGCGCGCGTGCTCGTCGAGGAGTTGCTCGCCCATGCGACCGCGCGCGGCGACTTGACGGCAGGGGACCGCCTCGGCGAGTTGATCCGGCTGCTCGCGCGCGTCGGTTGAGTGCGCGGGGGGTGCCAACGAGAGCGGAACCTCCACGCAGTCTCGAACACCGGTTTGCACGGGGCTTCGGACTCGGGATCGGTCTCGGATTCGGACTCGGACTCTGAATCGGACTCGGTCTCGGACTCGGACTCGGCCTCGGGCTCGGACTCGAAACTCGAGCGCACCGGTGGGCGCCCATCGAGACGACCGGAACACCATCGGCTGGGACGGCGCCGCACGGCCCGAGCGGCTTGCCCGATCGGGCGGGCGCATGCGACAAGGCGCACCGTGAAAACGCAGCTCGACTACGCGTACGGGTGGGAGCGCTCGCGGCCGGATGCGCGATGGCTCGTGCAGCCGATGGGTGGGGGACGGATTCGTGCGTTCACGTGGCGAGAGGGGCTCGACGAGGCGCGCCGCATGGCGGCGTACCTCGCGTCGCTCGAACTGCCGAGGCCGTCTCAGATCGCGATCTTCGCGAAAAACAACGCGTGGTGGATCCTGGCGGATCTCGCCATCTGGATGAGCGGACACGTTTCGGTTCCGCTCTATCCGACGCTGACCGCCGAGACGATCCGCCAGATCCTCGAGCATTCGGAGTCGCGACTCATCTTCATCGGCAAGCTCGACGGCTTGCCCGCGATGGAGCCGGGAATCCCGGATACGTTGCCTCGGATCGTGATGCCGCTGGCGCCCGCGACGCGCGGGGAGCCGTGGGCCGACATCGTCGCTCGAACGGCGCCCGTCGAGGGGCAGCCGTCGCGCCAGCCGGACGAGCTCGCCACGATCATCTACACGTCGGGCAGCACGGGTGTTCCCAAGGGGGTCATGCACTCGTTCCGCACGATGACGGCGGCGTACGAGGCGCTGATGCAGACGCTCGAGGTCCGCGTCGAGGACCGCATGCTCAGCTATCTGCCGCTCGCGCACGCCTTCGAGCGGTGGATCCTCGAGACGGGCACCCTCGTCGCCGGTTTCGAGGTCTTTTTCGCCGAGAGCCTCGAAACCTTCGTCGACGACCTGCGGCGCGCGCGACCGACGCTGTTCGTGTCGGTGCCGCGGCTGTGGCAGAAGTTCCAGTCCGGCGTCTTCGAGAAGGTGCCGCCGGACAAGCTCGAGCGCCTGCTACGCATCCCGATTCTCTCGTACTTCGTCAAGCGCAAAATTCTGCGCGGTCTGGGCCTCGATGCGGTGCGGTTTGCCGGGAGCGGCAGTGCGCCCATCGCGCCGGAGTTGCTCGCCTGGTATCGGCGTCTGGGGCTCGAGCTGCTCGAGGGCTACGGCATGACGGAGAACTTCTCGCTCAGTCACGCGAGCCGTCCGGGCGAGGTGCGCGTGGGCTACGTGGGCCGACCCTACGACGTCTGCGAGCAGCGCATCACCGAGGAGGGCGAGGTCCTGGTGCGCAGTCCGGGCACCATGCTCGGCTACTTCAAGGCGCCTGAGCTGACGGCGGAAGTGCTCACCCCGGACGGCTGGCTCCGCACCGGCGACCGCGGCGAGATCGACGAGATGGGACGGCTTCGCATCACCGGGCGGGTCAAGGAGTTGTTCAAGACGAGCAAGGGCAAGTACGTCGCGCCGGCACCCATCGAGAACCGGCTCCTCGAGCATCCCGACCTGGAGCAGGCGTGCGTGAGCGGCCACGGTCGCCCGCAGCCGTTCGGGCTCGTCGTGCTCGCGCCAGCGGCGCGTAGCCGCGCCAAGGCGCAGGACGGCCGCGAGCGCCTGCAGGCGGCGCTGCGGGAGCACCTCGCGGCGGTCAATGGCGCGCTCGATCCGCACGAGCAGCTCGAATTCCTCGCGGTCAGCACCGACGAGTGGACGATCGAGAACGGCATGCTCACGCCAACCTTGAAACTTCGACGTGCGGCGATCGAAGAGCGCTACGCTCCGCGCGTCGACGAATGGTACGCGGCCGGTCAGCCCATCGTGTGGGTCTAGTCGCGCTGGGCGCCGCACCCGATCGCGACGAGGGGGCAGGCGCCCGGGACCGAGACCGAGACCGAGTCCGAAACCCGAGCCGGAGCCCGTGTCCGAGACCGAGCTCGAGTCGGCCTCCCTGACCGCGCCGGAGAGCGATCCCGAGTCGGAGCGACGGACTGGAATTCGGTCAGACGGACTCCGCCGTCAGTCGCGACCGACTCCGATTTGCGGGGCGTCGGCATGCGGCGGGCGAGGGCCGAGCAGGAGCCACAGGTCGAACGGAACGTAGGGAAACTCCCGGCGATGCCGCCGCTCGGCCTCGTGGAGCGCCGCCGCAAGTGCCTCGGCGTGGCTCTGGCCGCGCAATTGCGCAAGGCGATCGAGCAACTCGCGACGCACCTCGGGATCGCGAACGGCCGATGCCATCTCCTCGATGTGGCGTGCTGCGCGCTCGGCCTGGCCGAGACGCTCGAGAACCGAGGCATTGGACAGCACGGCCCAGGGGGGCCCGGCGCCGAGCCGGACCGCCGCCTGCAGGTGCTCCAGGCCGCGCAGACGTGCGCGACGAGCGGCCTCTCCGCGTAGCCGGGGAGCGAGCTCGTAGGCCAGACTTGCACCGAGCTCCCACGCCATTTCGCCGTCGTCGGGAAAGCGCCGAGCGCCGCGCTCGAGGTACTCGATGGCTCGCTCGATGTCCTCGACGGTCACTTCGACCGGGCGGTACATTCCGGCCGTTCCCGCCCACCGGTAGGCACTGCGGAACCACGGATCGAGCGTGATGGCGGCCTCGGCGTAGTCGAAGACGTGCCGGAGGGCGCCGCGGTGGCGTACTTCTTCCCCGAAGTAGACGAGCGCGGAGACCCAGACGAGGTCGGCGGCGGCTTCCCGCCACCCGAGCGCGAGCCACGGCAAGACCTCGGGCGGCGGAAGCCGATAGCGCCCCTCGTAGACTTCGGCCTGCTGCCAGCGCGCGAAGGCGGGCGCACGCAGGACGACTGCGACGCAGAGCAGGAGCATGCCGAGAGCCGCCGGCCGAGTCGTTCGTGAGGCCGCGCTCACTCGAGCTCGTCGACCACGTAGAAGCCGGGCGCCCGATACAGCTCGTTGTTCGGATCACTGCCCACGGCCAGCTCGAACGTCGAGAGTGTACCGTCCCCGTCGAGATCGGCCATCGCGACGAACGTATACACGTTCGGGTTGTTGGGCATGCCCGTGCAGCTCGAGCTGGCGCTCACGATCTGGTACTGGAACCGTATGGGATCGGCGATGCGGAAGTTGAGGGCACGGAACGAGGGGTTGGTGGAATGGTCGAACTGCTGGGCGGAGACGCCGACCGTCGGGGGCAAGGGCCCCGCGGAGGCTACCGTACATCCCGTCACCCCCATCGCGCCGACGCCCTGACCGGTCCGGGCCGACTCGTAGTACGCGAACGCGCCCACGAACAGGGACTTGAGGTTGGCCGTCGCCTCCGCGGTTCGCGACCGCCGCACATAACCGATGAACGCCGGCACGGCGATGGCTGCGAGCACCCCGACGATCGCGACGACGATCATCAGCTCGATGAGCGTGAAGGCGGCGGACGACGCTTGACTCCGCCCGGCGCGTGGCGTCAGATCGGCCAAGGTTCGGCGATTTGAAGGGCTAATTCGCCGCGGCGCGTCGGCGTGGACGGCACGCACGGGACCTGACGCGTGCGCGCAGGGCTCATGAGCGACGGTGTTCCACGCGTCGTCGTGTCCGCGACTCACGCCATTCCTCGTAGGATATGACGAAAATGCCTCGGGCCGGCGCCGACTCTATCCGGCGATTCGCTCTACGCGGATGGTCTGCGGTCTCGGCTGAAAGCCGGGCCACCCAGCTTCCCACGGGAGCTGCCACTCGCTCATACCCCGCAACCCTTCGCGCCTGTCGCGACCGGCGTCGCCCCCGCGCCATGCACGCCCACGAGAACCCACCGGCGGCTGCGTCACTCGAGCTCGTCGAGCACGTAGAAGCCGGGCGCTCGGTACAGCTCGTTGTTCACGTCGCTGCCCACGGCCAGCTCGAACGTGGACAAGGCGCCGTCGCCGTCGAGGTCCCCCATCGCGATGAACGTATAGACCATCGTGCTGTTGGCCGGATTGCCGCAGCTCGCACCCGTGCTGACAATCGAATACTGGTAGTAGATGGGATCGCCGACGGTGAAGCCCAACGCCCGGAAGCTCGTGGACATCGAGAAGTCGAACTGCTGTTTTTGATTGGACACCATGGCCGGTAGGGGACCTTCGCTGGCGACGGTGCAGTTGCCGACCATGGCACCTGGTGCGACGCCTTGGGCGGTGCGCTCTTGGTTGTAGTAAGTCGCGGCGTTGGTGAAGATCGCCTTGAGGTTTCCGGGCGCTTCGGAGGTCTTGCTCCGCTTCACGTATCCGATGAACGCCGGCAACGCGATGGCCGCCAGCACGCCGATGATCGCGACGACGATCATCAGCTCAATGAGCGTGAACCCTTGTTGCTTATCTGCCATGGACCTATCACCCCTTTCCGGTCGGGCTCGGCGTACGGAACAAGGTCCCCGCCTTCCCGCCTCCCGGTCGTCAGCGTGACCGACGGAGGCCTTTACGGACGCACACGCCGACCCGCTTTGCCTCGTCCAGGTCTGACTCGATCCCACCCCCAAGTGCCCGAGCGAGCCTCCCATCGCAGCACCTCGCCGGCGCACGCCACGCCCCTACGTCGGGATCGTCGTCGCTCAGCCGAGGGCGCGCCCCTCGCACGCCTCTGCGGCTCCGGCGCCGCTCGAGCCATGCTCGACGCCCCCAGCATTCCGAGCTCACTCGAGCTCGTCGAGCACGTAGAAGCCGGGCGCTCGGTACAGCTCGTTGTTCACGTCGCTGCCCACGGCCAGCTCGAACGTGGACAAGGCGCCGTCGCCGTCGAGGTCCCCCATTGCGATGAAAGTATATACCATCGTGCTGTTCGCCGGATTGCCGCACGCCGCAGCGGCGCTTGCGATTTCGTACTGGTAGTAAATAGGGTCGCCGACCGTGAACCCCAGCGCACGGAAGCTGGTCGACATCGAGAAGTCGAACTGCTGCTTTTGATTGGACACCATCGCAGGCAACGGTCCCTCGCTCGCGACGGTGCAGTTGCCCACCATGGCTCCCGGGGAGACACCCTGCCCGGTGCGCTCCTGGTTGTAGTACGTGGCGGCGTTCGTGAAGATCGCCTTGAGGTTGCCCGGCGCCTCGGAGGTCTTGCTGCGCTTGACGTATCCGATGAACGCGGGCAGCGCGATGGCGGCCAGAACGCCGATGATGGCGACGACGATCATGAGCTCGATGAGCGTGAAACCAGCGGTTCGCTTCATGAAGTCCTCCGGTGTGACCGCGTGTACGCAAGGCTCTTGCCATAGAGCGGAGCAGGGAATTTCGGGGCGCGCCCGGCGCCGTTGGACGAAAAGCGGCACGTGGAAGCGGTGCGAGTGACGCGATTGGTCACATCGCGCCGATGTGGGGGACGCATCCGGGTGCTCGGTTTCCCCAACGGTGTCGGCTTCGATGGGGCCCGGTGGGTCTGTTGCTGGGGGGCGGCGCGCGACGGACAAGCGGGGGCATCCGGGTGCTCGTCGCGTCCGGAGAGCCGGAAGTCGCGCTCACCGTGCTCGCCGACGCGTTCGTGGCTCCAAAGCGGGTCCGCGCGTTGCTAAGCTCGTGGAGGCGAGGTTCGCATGAAGGCCATGCCCAGCCGCACGCGGGGGTTTACCCTCATCGAGCTCATGATCGTCGTCGCCATCGTCGGAGTGCTCGCGGCCATCGCGATCCCCACGTTCCGCTCGTACCTGTACCGCTCGAAGGTGTCCGAGGCGATGTCCTTCCTCGGAGAGATCAAGCAACGGCAGGAGGCGTACCGCGCCGAGTTCGGCACCTACGCGTCGGCTCCGGCTCCGGGCACGGCGTTTTCGACGTATACCCCTGCGGCGGTTCCAATGGGGACCGCGGCCGCCTGGGTGGCGACTCCAGCGTGGCTACAGCTCGGAGCGTCGCCCGATGGCGACGTCTACTTCCAGTACGCGACCATCTCGGGGCCGCCGGGCACGACGCCCGCCGGCATTCCCGGCTTCACCGGCAACGATTTCTGGTTCGTCGGACGCGCCCGGGGCGACCTGGATGGAGATGGGAACATCTTCTTCCTCGAGTCGTATTCGGCGGCCGACCACATTTATCTCGACTATCCGAGCGCGCCGGCCGGCTGGGAGTAGGACACCGGCGCGAGGGCGCGGAGGCCGGTGCGCACGCCGGGCACACTCCCTCGGCGCCGCCCGACTCTGCCCCCGCGGGTCGAGGGGGCGAGGAGGCTGCGCGGTCGCGCGGGATTGCGTCGGTCTCGGACTCGGCCTCGAGCCACCCGACGGCGGCCACCGGGCATCCCCATCCCCGCTATCCGGAGCGGGGCTCCTCGGTCTCGTCCCGTCCGTGATCGGAGGCCAGGCCGTGCTTGGCCAGTCGATAGCGGAAGGAACGGAACGTCGTTCCGAGAAGTCGCGCCGCGGCGGTGCGGTTGCCTCCGGTCCGTTCGAGCGCGGCGAGCAGCAGACGCCGCTCCACGTCGGTCAAAACCACGTCTAGGTCGACGCCATCGGTGGGCATGTTCGAGGCGATGCGCTCGAGCTGCCGCAGCCAGAGGGCCGACGACGTGGCGGGAGCCATGGAAGCCTCCTGCGCGGACCCCGGCGGTCGTCCGGCCGCCGACTCGGAGTGCTCGAGGTCGGCCGGCTCGATGCGCGGCCCGGCCGCCAGGGTCGCGGCGCGCTCGACGACGTTCTGAAGCTCGCGCACGTTGCCCGGATAGTCTCGAGCGGCGAGCCAGCGCAGCGCCGCGTCCGAAAAGGAGAGGCGTCGACCGAGCAGCGTCGCATGCCGGCGCAGGAAGTGCTCCGCGAGCAGCGGAATGTCCTCTGGACGATCGCGCAGGGGCGGCAGATGGATGCGGATGACGGCGAGCCGGAAGAACAGGTCCCTGCGCAACCGCCCCGCATCGAGCTCCGCCTGCACGTCCCGGTTGGTGGCCGCTACGACCCGCGTGTCCACCTCCACCTCGCGGTCCGCGCCGACGGGACGGACGCGTCGTTCCTGGAGCGCGCGGAGCAACTTGACTTGGAGCGGCGGCGTGAGCTCGGCGACCTCGTCGAGGAACAACGTGCCGCCATGGGCGGCGCGGAACAGTCCTTCCTTGGCGGCACTCGCTCCGGTGAACGCACCGCGCTCGTGGCCGAACAGCTCGCTTTCCATCAGGGCTTCGGGGAGCGCGCCGCAGTTGACCGCGACGAAGGGGCCCGCGCGCCGATCGCCGAGCTCGTGCAGCGCGCGGGCAACCACTTCCTTGCCCGTGCCGCTCTCCCCCGTGATGAGCACGGTCGTCGAGGTGCTCGCGACGCGCGCCACCAGCTGGGCGACGGCCTGCATCGCGGCGCTCTTGCCCACCAGAGGACCGTGTCGGTAGCTCTGCACGAGCTGCTCGCGCAGCGCGCGGTTTTCGTCGACGATGGACCGCTTCTCGAGGGCCTTGTCGATCGTGGCGCGCAGCTCGTCGGTGCGGAACGGCTTCTGGACGAAGTCGTAGGCGCCCCGCCGCATCGCCTCCACCGCGTGCTCGGTCGAACCGTGGGCCGTGATGACGATCACCTGGGTCGATTCGTCGCGACGTCGTGCCGCCTCGATGACCGCCATGCCGGATCCGTCGGGCATCAGCAGGTCGGTCAGCACGACGTCGAACGGCGGCTCGTTCGCGATGCGGGTGAGCGCGGGGGCGGTGCCCTCGCAGAGCGTCACCTCGAAGCCCGCGCGGCGCAGCAGCACGCTCAGCATGTCGCGCATGCCGCGCTCGTCGTCGACGACGAGGATCCGCGGCGCGCTCACGGCCCCCGCCTAGGGCTCGTGCGGATGTCGTCCGCCGGGGCCTCGCCGGCGATCCGGCTTTTGGCTGGACAACGACCCTGCGCCCCGTGCGCGCGCCGCTCACCGCGGAGCGACATCGGCTCTCGCCGTCGTCCGCCCATCCCTGTACCCGCTCAGAATCCCGCCCTGCGACTCACTCCGGCCCGTGGCGGGCGGACGGCCACCACGGAGACGTCGTCGTAGCGCACGAATGCGACGAGACGCTCGTCCCGTGCCCGCACCTCGACGAAGCCTTCCTCGAGGATGCAGCTTCCGACCTCTCCGAGCTGCATCGCCTGGCCGGGACGGCCGACGTAGACGGTGAGCTCGTGCCCCTCTGCGATCTCGAAGCGGTTCTTGCGACCCTCGACCCCGGGGGCGCGCGCGAGGATGGACGCGAGAATCTCCCTCGTCATCGAATCGAATCGTTTCGAGCCGCCGCGTGGCCGTCAAGGCCGCCCGTGGCGCGGAGCGCATCGAAACGTGGGGGTCGAAGCGGCGCTCGAGCGCAAGCGCGGAACCCCGGAGCGAGGCGTTTGCCGCACCGCGTTGACCGACGCGTCGCCTCTGGTCGAGGATCTGCGAGGTGATCGCGCTCGCCCGTGCTGGCGTCGTCGTCGCGCTCGTGGCCGGCGCGCTCGGCGCGTCGACGCGAGTCCTGGGTCAGCGGGCGCGCCCGCAGGCGCAGGAGGGCACCCTCCGCATCGAAGGGGATTTCCCGGGCGCGGAGGTGTACGTCGATGCCGAGCTCGTCGGCACGCTCCCGCTCGGTCCGCTTCCGCTCGCTCCGGGCAATCACACGCTGCGCGTCAGTCGGCCAGGCTATACCGAGCACACGGAGGTGGTGCGCATCCGTCGGGGTCAGGAGACGGTGGTCGTCGTCGACCTGATGCCTCTGGCGATGGCTCTTCGGGTCGAGTCGTCGCCGCAGGGTGCCCGGGTGTTCGTCGACGGGCAGTTCGCGGGCGAGACGCCCATCGACCTCGAGCTGTCCGACGGGCAACGGTCGATCCGCGTCGCGATGACGGGGTATCGCGACACGGTGCGCGTGGTGCAGGCCGTCGCCGGCACGATCGATACGCTTCGGGTGACCCTCGAGCCGCTTCCGCCCGAGGAGCGCGAGGCCGTGCTCGGGCGGCGCGCACCGCGCTGGTACGAGCGGCCCGTGACGTGGATCGCCGTCGGCGGGGGGGCGCTGGCGGCCGCCGCCGCGGTGGTCGTCGTGGTGATGCTGTCGTCCGACAGTCTCACGCAGGTGGAACAGTTCTGCCGCGCGCCCGGAGGCTGCGTGCTCGTCGAGTCAAGGTGACGTGCCTGTGTTTCGGCGCGCGCGGCGGGCGGGTAGGCCGGTGGAGGCAACGTACGGAGGGCGAAGGTCGTGAGCGAGGAGCTGCGGTCGGGTGTGCGCGCCGAGCGGCGTGGCGGAATCGCGATCTGGACGATCGACAGGCCGGATCGGGCCAATGCCCTCAGTCGCGACGTCGTGCGCGAGCTGGGGCGCCTGGCCCGCGAGGCCGGTGGGGATCGCTCGCTGCGCGGAGTCGTGATCACCGGTGCCGGGGATCGCGTCTTTTCGGCCGGCGCGGATCTGAAGGAGCGCCAGGGCATGAGCGAGGAGGAGGTACGGGACTTTCTCTCCCTGTACCGCGTTTCGTTCGGCGCGATCGACCGGCTCCCGGTTCCCGTGGTGGCCGCCCTCGATGGGAGCGCGTACGGTGGGGGCCTCGAGCTCGCGCTCGCATGCGACCTGCGTGTGGCTGCGGCCCACGTCGAGGTGGGGCTGACGGAGACCTCCCTCGGGATCATTCCGGGGGCCGGAGGGACCCAGCGCCTCGTGCGTCTGGTCGGACCGGCGCGGGCGAAGCGGCTCATCCTGTTCGCGCGGCGCATCTCGGCGACCGAGGCGCACGCGATCGGACTCGTCGACGAGGTCGCGCCAGCGGGGCGACGCGCGCTCGACGTCGCGCTGCAATGGCTCGAGCCCATGCAACGCGCGGCTCCGATCGCCATCGCCGCAGCGCTCGAGGCCATCGACGCGGCGACGGAAACCCCGTTGGAGGTCGGCCTTTCGGTCGAGCGGACGTGTTACGAGCGCACCCTTGGGACCGAGGACCGCCTCGAAGCGCTCGCGGCGTTCCGCGAGAAACGGCCGCCGGTGTTCCGGGGGCGCTGAGCCATCGGCTCGAGCCCGGATACGGGTTCGGGCTCGGGCTCCGACTTCAATCCGGGCTGGGATTCGGTCTCGGAATCGGGCTCGCTACGTCGGTCCGTGCCGTCAACCAACCGGGTCGGCGCTGTCAGCCGGGAGGCCGATGAGGCCGACGGTGCATTCGTGCTAGGCTCCCGATACGCGCGCGCGCTCGTGCGCCGTGGAGGTATGTCGTGTCGAGCGCAGTGGTGACCCGACTGGCGGCCTGTGCCGTCGTCGCGCTTGTCTGTCTCGTGGCCGAGAGCCGCGCGAGAGCCACCGTGATGGTCGAGCTGTCGATCGAGGATCTCGTCGCCGGCGCCGACGCCATCATCGTGGGTCGAGTCGAGCGGGTCGGCGTTCGGTTCGCGTCGTGGCAAGGCACGCTCGAGCCCCGGACGGTCGCGATCGTTCGCGTGCAGCAGTGGCTCAAGGGGGCGGGCGGGTCGACGATCACCATCGAGGAGATCGGCGGCCGCTGGCAGGGAGGCGGACGCTGGATCGCCGGAACGCCGGTGTATCGGGCGGGCGAGGAGGTGATCGTGTTTCTGCGTGTCGATCCGGCGTTCGCGCCGAGTTTCCGCACCTACGGGATGGCGCAAGGCAAGTTCGAAATCCAGCGCGGTGTGCCGGGTGTGCCGCACTCGGTGGGTCGGGACCGCTCGGAACTGGGCATCGCGCGCTGGCGGCAGGGGCGCATGCAGGTGGCGCCCGCCGAGGCCGAGGCTCCCGTGGAGCTCGAGGTCTTCCTCGAGACCGTACGCGCCCTCGTCCGGAGGACGCGATGAGCGGCGTGCGGAGCGATCCGTTGCTTCGTCGTCCGCTCGCCGCGACGGCGTTCGCGCTCTGGCTCTTCACCGCGCCCGGAACAGCCGGGGCGTGGACTCCGATCAGCGGCGAGCGACCCGTCTGGTGCCGCGCCGCGCCCTACGCGATGAACGCGGCAGGCTCGGCCGATCTCGGCGCGGGCAGCGAGGCGGAGGTCCGACGCGGCATGGACGACTGGACGCGGGTATCGTGCACCAGCCTGACGACGAGCTACCGGGGCACGACGAGCGCGACGGCCGGCCGCTACGAAGGATCGAGCGTCATCGGCTGGGTCGAGAGCGGCTGGCGGCACGATTCGAACGCCATCGGCGTCACCGGGCCGGCCTGGAGCGGCCGCTGCATCCAGGAAGCCGACATGGAGCTCAACGGCGTCCACTACACGTGGACGACGTCCCCCGGGTCCGGAAGCCGCGTGAACGCGTACTCCATCATCCTGCATGAAGGGGGTCACTTCTACGGACTCGGCCACTCCTCCGACCGGCGCGCGACGATGTACTTCGCGTACAGCGGCGGCGTCTCGTCGCTCGCGGCGGACGACGAGGCGGGGATCTGCGCGCTGTATCCGGGTATGGGCGGCGGGACGACGGACTGCCGGACCACCGGTTGTCCCTCGGGTGAGGAGTGCGTCGACGGCGCCTGCCGACCGGTGACGGGCGACGGAGGCGTCTGCTCGCCGTGCATGAACCACGACCAGTGCGGGGGGCCGTCGGACTACTGTCTGCGCTACCCGGACGGCGGCGGATACTGTGGACGCCGTTGCAGCCGGTCGTCGGATTGCAGTCCGGACGTGTGCGCGAACGTCGGGGGGATCGGACAGTGCGTGCGCGTCGACGGATCCGGCGTTCCGTCGTGCGCCGGCTCCACGGACCCGGCTTGCAGGACCGACGCCGATTGTGGTGCGACGCAGCGGTGCGAGGACGGCGAGTGCGTCGAGCGCCCGACGGATCGCGCGGGGCTCGGGGAGCCGTGTGACGACGGCGAGGATTGCAACTCCGGGCTGTGTCTCGTTACCGCGTCCGGGGGGATCTGTTCCCAGTCGTGCGACTGGCTGCGGGTCGATTCGTGTCCCACGGGCTACTATTGCGACGGCGAAGCAACCGGATCGTGCGGCTCGGGGGTGTGCTTGCCGGGCAGCCCCGGTACGACGCCGCTGGGCGGCCGATGCGAGGAGGACACCGACTGCACGACGCTCTTCTGCTCCGGCGCCGTGTGCGCCACGCCGTGCATTCCGGGGGGCGCGAGCGGCTGCCCGGACGGATACACGTGCCAGCGCGGTGCGCACGAGGGATGCGGCGCCTGCAAGATGGCCGGGGACGTCGGGGACGCCTGCACCGTCGGCGACGACTGCGCCTCGAGGTTGTGCGCGGACATCTATGGTGAGCACCTGTGCACGCGCTTTTGCTCCTCCGGGAGCGAATGCCCCGCGGGATTCGAGTGCGCGCCCGTCACGGGGGCCGAGGGGGTGGGTGTGTGCGCGCCGACGGGAGGGGCGGACGACCGTTCGGACGACGTGGCGCCGCTCGCGTGCGCGTGTCGGCTCGGTCCATCACGGGGTGGCAGCGGGCGGGGGCTTGTCGCGCTCGCAGGTCTTCTTGCGGTTGCGGTCGCAACGCGTCGTAGACGTCGCCGAGGCCATTGACGGGCCAGCTACGCGGGCCCCGTCCCGCGCGGTGAAGCGATCGGGACCAGGTTCGAGTCCGAGTCAGGGTCCGAGGCCGAGTCCGAGCCGGAGTCCGAGTCCGAGCCGGAGCCCGAGTCCGAGTCCGAGTCCGAGCCGGAGCCCGAGTGCGGGTCGGAGACCACGGCCGACGCGTGGGGCAGTTGCCCGGAGCGCGACGACGGCTCACAGTCGCGCGCCATGGCCGAGGGGAAGGTCTTACGCACGGTTCCCGAGGGGCTCGAGTACGCCGCGGGCCGCTCGGGAGCGGGGTTCACGTTCGTGGGCGAGGACGGCGGCGAGCGGACGGTGACGTTCGAGCAGCTCGCGGAGCGGGCGCGCGCCATCGCGCACGCACTGCAGCAACGCGGCATGCGCAAGGGGGACCGCGTGGCCATCGTGCTGCCGCAACCGGCCGATTTCGTTCCGACGTTCCTGGGCATCGTCGTCGGTGGCGGCATCGCCGTGCCGATGTATCCGCCGATGGCGCTCGGCCAGCTCGGCGGTTACCTCGACCACGCGCGGCACATCGCGGCTGCGGCCGGCATCTCGTTGCTCGTCACGACGCCTCAGATCCGCGCGGTGCTCGGGACCCTGCACGCCGCGGTGCCCGAGCTGCGCGCGATCCTCGTGGTGGGGGATCTCGAGGACGGCGACCCGTCGGCGCTTCGCGCGCCGGCGATCCGTCTCGACGATCCGTGCTTCCTGCAGTTCACCTCGGGTAGCACCTCGCGGCCCAAGGGCGTCGTCGTCACCCACGACAATCTCGCGCACAACTGCCATGCGATCATGCGCGAGGGGCTGCGGACCGACGCGTCGGACCGCGGGCTGTCCTGGCTGCCGCTGTTCCACGACATGGGTCTCATCGGCTTCGTTCTCGCGCCGCTGCACCATCGCGTGCCCGTCACGTTTCTGATGCCGACGGCGTTCCTGCGTCGCCCGTCGCTCTGGCTCCAGAAGCTCTCGGAGCACCGCGGGACCATCACGTACGCGCCCAACTTCGCCTACGGCCTGGCGACGCGACGGGTGCGCGACGAAGAGATCGAGGGGCTCGATCTGTCCGCGCTGCGCGTGGCGGGCTGCGGGGCCGAGCCGATCCATGCCGAGACGCTGCGTGCGTTCGCCAGGCGCTTCGCGCCCGTCGGCTTTCGCCTCGAGGCGTTCGTGCCCAGTTACGGGATGGCCGAGAGCACGCTCGCCATCGCCTTCGCGCGAGGGGTGCCGACCGATCGCGTGCTCGCCGAGCCGTTGTGGGCGGAGGGACGGGCAGAGCCGGCGCAACCCTCCGCGACCGAGGAGCAGACCGTCGAGATCGTCGGGTGCGGAGGGCCCTTCGAGGATCACGGGCTGCGCATCGTCGACGTCGAAAGCCGGCAGGTGCTCGGTGAGCGGCGGGTCGGCGAGATCGAGGTGCGCGGCCCGAGCGTCATGAAGGGGTACTGGCGCGACGTGGAGCGCACGGCCGAGGTCCTCGGGGCCGACGGCTGGATGCGGACTGGGGACCTCGGCTACCTCGCCGGCGGTCAATTGTTCATTTGCGGCCGTGCCAAGGACCTCATCATCGTCCACGGACGCAATCACCATCCGCAGGACATCGAGTGGGTCGCCGGGTCGGTCGAGGGCGTCCGGACCGGCAACGTCGTCGCGTTCGCCGCCAGCCGTCCGGGCCTCGATCGCGAGGCGGTGGTGGTCGTGGCCGAGACGCGCGAGCCGCCCGAGCGGCACCGCGAGCTCGAGAGTCGAATCCGGCAGGAGGTGCAGCGCGTCCTGGGCCTCGCGCTCGACGAAGTCGTGCTGGCGCCGCCGGGCACGGTTCCGAAGACATCGAGCGGGAAGCTTCAGCGGTCGCGCGCGCGGCAGGCCTTCGAGGCCGGCACGCTCGCGCCGCGCGCATCCGAGAGCGGGCTGCGCGTCGCGGGTCGCATCGTGCAAGGGGAACTCGTGCGACGATTCGCGGAGCTGCGGCTCGCCATCTTCGGTTCGCGGCGCGACGGGGGGGCGTGACGGTCGAGCTCCCGAGTGCGCAGCAGGTGCGCGAGGCCCGCGAGCGGATCGCGGGCCACGTGCATCGGACCGCGGTGCTCGGCTGCCGCTCGCTCGATGCCATCGCGGGGGCCACGCTTCGGCTCAAGTGCGAGAATCTCCAGAAGACCGGGTCGTTCAAGGCGCGCGGCGCGACGCACGCGGTCGCCCGGATCTCTCCGGCGGTTCGTTGCGTCGTCACGCATTCGTCGGGCAATCACGGCGCGGCGCTCGCCTTCGCGGCGCGGGCGCACGGGCTCGAAGCGTACGTGGTCGTGCCGCGTGGGGCGCCGGCGAGCAAGCGCGCGGCGATCGCGGCGTACGGGGGGCGCATCGTCGAGTGCGATCCGACGATGGCGGCGCGCGAGCGGGGCGCGATGGAGATCGTCGAGCGCACGGGGGGCCGGCTCGTGCATCCGTACGACGACCCGGACGTCGTCCGTGGGCAAGGGACCGTGGCGCTGGAAGCGTGGGAGCAGACCGGTGGTTTCGACGCGATCGTGGTGCCGGTGGGCGGCGGCGGGCTGCTGGCCGGATGCGCGGGGCTCGTGCGCGCGCTCGGGGGCCCACGGGTCCGCGTCGTCGCGGCGGAGCCCGCCGGCGCCGACGACGCGTTCCGATCCTGGCAGGCCGGTCGGCGCGTTTCGGTCGAATCGCCGCGGACCGTGGCCGACGGACTCCGCGCGACGATCGGCGAGCACGGGCTACTCGCGTTGCGCACGGCGGTCGACGAGGTCGTTCGGGTCGACGACGCGCAAATCCTCGAGGCGATGACGCTCCTGGCCGAGCGCGCCAAGCTCGTCGTGGAGCCCTCGGGCGCGGTGGCGCTGGCTGCGGCGCTC
>JANWZI010000048.1 GCA_025054695.1 Myxococcota bacterium
CTGCGGCACGCTCGACAACCGCGTCGTCGATTCGCGCCTGACGCAGGGCGGCGAGGTGACCCGCCGGCGTCGCGAGTGCGAGGGCTGCGGGCGGCGCTACACGACGCACGAGAAGGTCGTCCCCATCGAGCTTTTGGTGGTCAAGAACGACGGCCGGCGCGAGCCGTTCGACCGCGGCAAGGTCCTCGCCGGGCTGCAGCGGGCGTGCATCAAGCGACCCGTGCCCGCCGAGCGGCTGGAGGCCCTGGTCGACGAGCTCGAGCGTCATCTGGGCGAGTCGGGCGCGCGCGAGGTGACCAGCGCATCGATCGGCGGCTGGCTGCTCGAGCGGCTGCGCGCGATCGACGAGGTCGCCTACGTCCGCTTCGCGAGCGTCTACCGCCGCTTCTCCGACGCCCGTCAGTTCCTCGACGAGCTGACGGAGCTGCTCCGCGCGTCGTCGAGCTCCTGATGGCTCGCGCGACCGACCGCGACGAGCACTTCATGCGCATGGCGCTCGCATGCGCGGTGCGCGGGCGGCCCAGTCCCAACCCCCACGTCGGGGCGGTCGTCGTCCGCGGGGGGCGTGTGGTGGGCATCGGTCACCACGAGCGCGCGGGGCTGGCGCACGCCGAGGTGGTCGCGCTCGAGCGAGCGGGCAGCCGCGCGCGCGGCGCGACGCTCTACGTGACGATGGAGCCCTGCAACCACTTCGGGCGCACGCCGCCTTGCACCGACGCCATCGTGCGGGCCGGCATCGCGCGCGTCGTCGCCGGCTGCGAGGATCCGGCGCCGCACGTTCCCGGCGCGACGCAGAAGCTGCGCGCGGCCGGCATCGAGGTGCGCGTCGGCGTGCTGCGGGAGCGCGCCCGGGCGCTCATCGAGGACTTCGCGCGCCACATCACCACGGGGCTTCCGTGGGTCACGCTCAAGCTCGCCACGACGCTCGACGGGCGCATCGCCGCCCGCGGAGGCGCCTCGCGATGGATCACCTCGGAGCCGGCGCGGCGCTGGGCGCATCGGCTGCGCGCGCGCGCCGACGCGGTGCTGGTGGGTGTGGGCACCGTGCTCGCCGACGACCCGGCGCTCGACGTCCGGCTGGTGCCCGGCGTCGATCCGCGTCGCGTCGTCCTCGACACGCGGCTGCGCACGCCTCCGACGGCACGGCTGCTGGCGCCCTGCGCGTCCGGTCCGGCACTGGTGGTGCACGGCCCCGATCCGCCGCGGCGGCGTGCAGCCGCGCTTCGGGCCGCGGGGGCCGAGCTCGTGGAGGTTCCCCTCGGTCCCGACGGCCACGTGGACGTGCGGGCCGCGCTGGCTGCGATCGGGGCACGCGACGTCGTGCGGCTGCTGTGCGAGGGCGGCGGGCGGCTCGCCGGCGCGTTGCTCGATGCGGGGCTCGTCGACGAGCTCGTGTTGATGATCGCGCCCGTGCTCTTCGGCGATGAGCGCGCGGTGCCGCTCGCCGCGGGGCGGACCGTCCGGTCGCCGGCCCAGGGCCTCCGGCTCGACGCGGTCCGCGTGCGGCGCGTCGGCCCCGACTGGGTGCTGACCGCGCGTCCTTTACGCGGTGGCGCACCGGGGTTATGAGATGACGCGAGGCGTCATGGACGGCGAGGCGAGCGCGCGCGTGCTGCGCGCGGCCGAGGAGTTGCGGCGCGGCCGGCCCGTCATCCTCGTCGACGACGAGGACCGCGAGAACGAGGGGGACCTGGTGCTCGCCGCCGAGCACGTCACCCCGGAGGCGATCAACTTCATGGTGCGCGAGGCGCGCGGGCTGGTCTGCCTCGCGCTGACCGAAGAGAAGGTACGCGCGCTCGAGTTGCCCATGATGACGCCCCACAACCGCTCGGCGCGTTGCACGGCCTTCACGGTGTCCATCGAGGCGCGGGAAGGCGTGACCACCGGTATCAGCGCGGCCGACCGCGCGCACACGATCCGCACGGCCGTCGCGCCCGACGCGCGACCGGACGACCTGGTCTCGCCGGGCCACGTCTTTCCGCTCCAGGCGCGGCCGGGCGGCGTGCTGCAGCGGGCCGGCCACACCGAGGGATCGGTCGACCTTGCACGGATCGCCGGATGCCTTCCCGCGGCGGTCATTTGCGAGATCATGAACGACGACGGGACGATGGCGCGTCAGCCGGAGCTCGTGGCCTTCGCCCGACGTCACCAGCTCGCGCTGCTTTCGATCGCGGACGTCATCCAGTACCGGTTGCAGACCGAGCGCTTGGTGCATCGGGTCCGCAGCGGTCCGGTGCGCCTGGGCAGCGGCGGGACGTGGACCGCGCACGTCTACGTTTCGAGCGTCGAGACGCGCCAGATGCTCGCGCTCGTGCACGGTGACGTCGACGAGACGCCGACGCTCGTGCGCGTGCACACGGGCAGTGTGCTCGGCGACGTGTTCGGCGTGCGGCGACCGCTGCGCTTCGACGTGCACGAGGCGGTCGAGCGGATCGAACGCGAGGGGCGCGGCGTCGTGTTGTTCTTGCCGGGGCGGGTGGACCTCGAGCGCGATTTGGCCGCGCATCTGGGCGAGCCGCTGCCCGCGGCGGAGACGGATCCCGGCGACGTGCTGCGGGAGTTCGGATTGGGGGCGCAGGTATTGCGCGATCTGGGATTGCGGCGCATCCGGCTGCTCACCCACCGGCCGCGGCGCATCGTGGGGCTGGAGGGGTTCGGGCTCGAACTGGTCGAATCGCCGACGGGTGTCGCGCTCGAGCCGCCAAGAGTGCTGAGACACTGAGGGGAGCCTCCGTGACGGATCCGGGCGAGACGAACGGCGGCAAGCGCGCGCCCGCGGACGAGGTGCCGTATCGAGTCGGGCCGTGGGAGTGCGTGGGGGTGGTGGCCGCCCGCTGGAATGCCGAGGTGGTCGACGGCCTGGTCGACGGAGCCGTACGGACCTTCGCGCAGGCCGGCTTCGCGCCCGTGCGCCGGCTCGAGCTTCGGGCCGACGCGACGGGATGGAGATGGACGCAGGGAGTTGGCGGTCCGGAGCTGACGCCGAAGAGCCACGACGAGCACGAAGCGCTGTGGCGCAGTACGCACGTCGTGCTCGTGCACGTCCCGGGCGCATGGGAAATCCCACTCGCAGTCGACTGGCTCTTCGCCAAGGAGCCGCGGGTGCTGGGCATCGTCGCGATCGGGGTCGTCGTGCGGGGTCGCACGGCCCACTTCGACGAGGTGTTGCGCAATGCGAGCGAGGGATGCGCGCGCGTGCAACGGCGTAGTCGACTGCCGGTGGCCCACGCGATCCTCGGCGTCGACGACCTCGAGCAGGCGCGGGAGCGGTCCGGACCCGGTCCAGGCAACCGCGGGCGCGAGGCGGCGCTCGCGGCGCTGCACATGATGGCCTTGCGCAAGTTCTTCGGGATCCAGAGACGATGAGCGTCGTGGGCAGTCGACGTCGGGCGCGCGAGGCCGCGCTCCAGATGCTCTATCAGATGGACGTCGCCGCGATGGGTGCCGACGAGGCGATCGCGCGCTACTGGGATGAACTGGCCACCGAGCGCGACGGGGAGTCATTCGCCAACGAGCTGGTGCGCGGCGTCGAGCGGGAGCGCGAGCGCATCGACGCGCTCATCCGGGGCGTCTCGGAACACTGGCGGCTCGAGCGGATGGCGTGCGTGGATCGCAACATCCTACGCCTGGGCGTGTACGAATTGCTCGCGGTGCCCGACGTGCCGCGGCGGGTGACGCTCAACGAGGCCATCGAGCTCGCCAAACGCTTCGGCGCCGAGGGCAGCGCCGCGTTCGTCAACGGCGTGCTCGATCGCATCGCCGCCGACCTCGGCAAGCCGTGAGCGCGGCGCCGCCGTTGCGCCTGTTCCCGGTGGAGCCCGCGGGGCTCGATGGCCTGCGCACCGAGGCGTTCGCGGCGGCCTTCTTCGAGGACGACCTGCCCTTCGCCGGCGCGCTTGGCCTGGTCGACTGGAGGCTCGCGGGCGCGCTCTCGCGACTGGTGATCCGGGGCCGTCTGGTCGGGCGTCGGGGCGAGCGTTGGTTGCTTCCTGGGCGGCCGCGGCTCGGCGTGGACCGGCTGCTCGTCGTGGGCCTCGGGGCGCGTGAGGAGGCGAGCGAGGCGTCGCTGCGGGAGGCGACGAGGGAGCTGGTCGAGGTGCTCGGGCGGATGGGCGTGCGTTCCTTCGCGTGCGCGCTTCCGGGACGGGTGGAGGGGTTGGTAGACGCCGAGCGCTCGATCGAGTGGCTGCTGGAAGCCACCGCGGCTTGCGGACCCTTCTACGAGGTCGCCGTCTTCGACGAGCCCGCCTCGTTCCGCGTGATGCAGACGACGTACGAGCGCGTGCTGCGTCGGTTCCGTGCCCTGCTCGAGCCGCTTCCGTGACCCCACGGCTGGACTCGGTCTCGGGCTCGGTCTCGGACTCTGTCTCCGACTCGGTCTCGGGCTCGGACTCGGACTCGGTCTCAGACTCCGCACCGGACTCGGCCTCGGCCACGGATTCGGACTTCGCTTCGGACTCGGGCTCTGGCTCGGTCGCGTGGTCGGCTTCGGCCATCGCCCGGGGTCCCCGTGGAAGGGATGCCAGGCCGTTGCAGACGCGCTCGAAGCCTGCGCGGTCTTGCCGCTCAGTTGCGACCGCGCTTTTTTCGAGAGCTTCGAGAGCGCCGCGTGGAGGAAGCGCCACGGACCTGCTTCGGCGCGACGCGCGTACGCTGCGAGCGTGCCGTCACCATGCGCCGCGAAGAAGCGGCTTGCCTGCGAGCGGCCTTCGCATTCGGTGCCGCCCGTCGCGCTTCGGACCGACGGGGTGCGGTCGCGACCGCGGCCGTCCTCGTCCCGGTGCGCGCCTTGCGTGGCCTCGCGTGGATTCTGCGACCGCTCGCGCCCCCGCGGACCCTTCCCGTAGAACCGGGCGCTGCACGCCGCGGTCGCGCCCACTCCGTTTCATCGACGGTCGCGGTGGGCGAGGCGACGGCGGATGCGGGTTTCGTCGGTGCCGCCGGCGGCGTCGCAGGACCCGGGTGCGAGCCGCTCGCGGCCGGCACGGTTCCGGCGGACGAGACCGACGCGTGCCGAAGCCAGACCTGGCGCAGCGCTCCGTCCGGCGATTGCGGGCTCGTGAAATAGCGACGCATCGGGTCGAGATACGCCGCCTTCCAGTGCGCGCGCGTCGGGGCGACGAGTGCAGGCGGCAATCCCGTGTGGCGCACCACGAGCCGGGTTCCTCCGGCGACGGGCTCGAAGGCGATCGCGACTCGCGAATCGGGTGCTGTCGGCGGAAACTTCGTGCTCCGCCAGGTCATGTAGATGTGGCGTCCGGTGTCGAGACCGACGAAGCGACCGACGACGCCTCCGTCGGACGACGCGTAGCGCCCCCCCACCCACGGTTCGACGGTCATCCGGCTGCCCACGAGCACCGAGTGTTTCCGCTCGTCGAGCCAGATCGAATACAGCCGGTTGGGGCTTTGCGGGATCGTCACCCAGACGCGAAGCTGGTCGGTCCCCATCGAGCGTTTCCTCCGTGCGGGCGAGGGCCGCGCGGTCCGAGAGCCCTGTCGACGGCGTCTGCTATTTCGAAGATAGTCTACACGGCGCAGACCTCCCTCGCCAAGGAAATACGGATCACGTCCTGGGGAGCCCGCCGCAGGGTTGCATTTAACTTTTCGAAGTCATTGATGAATCCAGCGATGGTGCTCGCGGCGGGAGCGCGTCGAATGCCGGGCGCGCTCAGCGCCTGCGCTCGGGGGTGCGCGGTGTCAGCGTGACGCGCGACTCGGCGACGCGCCGGCCGTCGCGCTCGACGAAGTCGCTCGGGCCGACCAGAATCCGGGCAGGGGCGTGGCCCTCGAGCCAGGCGAGCAGCTCGATGGGCTCGTCGGTGCGGACGTTCTCGATGCGCACGTGCGGCGAGAAACCGACGAGCAGGTACACCTTGGCGCCGGGCGGATTCGTCACGACGCGGACCGTGCCGAGATCGGCGCCGGGAGCACCGGGCTGTGGCGGCATCAGGCTGCGACCGAGATCGAGCTCCTCGAAGGGGCCTGCGAAGGGGCGGCTCGCCTGGAGCGCAAGCTCGAACGTCGCACCTTCGGGGCGCATGTCCCATGCCGCGTCGGCGGGGACGAGGGCGCGTGCCGGAGCATGGCCGTCCGCGATGGCGACGAGCTCGTGGGCGACGCCGCGCGGCAGGTCGCGCACCACGACGGGGGCGCGGCCCGCGAACAGCAGCACCTGGGCGCGCGCCGGCTCGACGTGGACGACGAGATCCCCGAAGCGTGCCGCGTGCGCTCGCTCCAGCTCCGCCTGCGCGCGTTGCCGGTCGCGCTCGAGCGCTTCGCGCGCCGCCGCCTCTGGCGCGGGACCGCCGCCCAGCAGTCGCTCGACCACGTCCGGACGCCATCGCCACAGCGTGAACGCGCCCGTGCCCATCGCGACGACGAGGACGAGCACGAGCCATCTCGCGGTGGAACCGCGTGGCGCGCTCTCTTCGAGTGCGGACAGGTCGAGCGGTGCAGTCGCGGCGGGCTCCGGTCGCGGTGGTCGGCTCGAGGCGGGCGCCGCGGTGGCCGGCGCCTCGGGCCGACCGACCTCAGACGACGCTCCACGGGGCTCGGGCGTCGGCGAGGCGCGATGTCGCGATGCATTCGCAGCTGGGTGCTCGGCCGGCATGGGCGACGCTCGAGCGATCGGCGCGGCCGGATCGGACCGGATTGGCTCGGAGGCGGCCAGAGGGCGTGGCCGAGGCGGAAGCGCGCCCGTCGCGGGTCGCGTGAATGGCTCGTCGAGCGCTGCGGGCGCGCCGACGGGGGACGAGGTGGGGATACGTTCGAGGGTCTGCTCGCGCGAATCGTCGTCCAACGCGATGCGGATTCGCGGGGGTGCGGACGCGTCGACGGTGGACGCGGACGGCGTCGCGCCCCGCATGTCGCCCCAGACGTCGTCGCCGAGACCACGCGAATCGCCCGCTCTCGGGGCCGGTCGCGTGGCGGCGGTGCGCGCCTCGTCGGCCTCGTCGAGCAGGGCGTCGAGCTCCGCGTCGGCCGCTGCAGCGTCCACGGTCTCGTGGTCCGTCGGCGACGGGGCCGGAGCGCGCGCGTCCTGGGGCCGTCGGAGCTCCCGCACCATGCGCGCGAGCACGCGCCGCGCGGCCTGACGATTGAGCGGAACGAGCGAGGCCTCCAGATCGTCGCGGAGCCGTGCCAGGTCCCAGCGGCCATCGCCGGGGCCGTTCTCGACGAGGTCGAGGAAGGCCGTGGGGACGCCGTGGCCCGCGGCCACGAGCAGGTGCGCGAGCAGGTCGACGACGGCCCGGCATGCGCGCTCGCTCGTCGCGCTGTGCGGAGGGGCGAAGACCGAGACCGTGCCGTCGTTGCCGATGCGTACCTGACGCGGCTCGACGACCGCCGGGCCGCGGAGCAGGGCCTCGGCCGTCTCGAGCGCGACGAAGGCGCCGATTTCGAACGGCAGGCGCGTGCCCCGCTGCCGCATCGTCGCGACGAGCTCCGCGACGTCCGTCCCGAGCAGATCGCTCACGCGGCCTCCGCGTCGACGGGGCGCACGTGTACGCCACGCTCGAGGAGCCAGCCCTTGAGCGAGCGGACGTCGTGGCGCGCGTCGTGGAAGATCGATGCGGCGAGGGCGGCGTCCGCGCCGCCTTCGACGAGGGCGGCCCGAACGTGCTCGGGGCCGCCGGCGCCACCGGAGGCGATGACGGGCACGTCGACGGCATCGACGACCGCGCGCAACAGCTCGAGATCGTAGCCCTCGAGCGTCCCGTCGCGATCCATGCTCGTGAGCAGGATCTCGCCCGCCCCGCGTTGGGCCGCCTCGCGCGCCCAGGCCACCGCGTCGCGGCCCGTCGCGCGCCTCCCGCCGTGGCTGAAGGCCTCCCATCGCGGAATTGCGTTCCGTAGGCCGGCGGTGCGGCGTGCATCGATGGCGACGACGAGCACTTGCCGTCCCCACCGCGCGGCCACGCGCTCCACGAGCGACGGATCGGCCAGCGCCGCGCTGTTCACGCTCACCTTGTCCGCGCCCGCCATCAGCAGGGCCACGACGTCCGCGACGTCTCGGACGCCGCCGCCCACGGTCAGCGGCACGCGCAGCACTTCTGCGGTACGTCGCACCACGTCGTGGAGCGTCGCGCGGCCTTCGAGCGAGGCGGTGATATCGAGCAACGCGATCTCGTCGGCGCCCTGCTCGTCGTAGCGACGCGCCGCCACGACCGGATCGCCGGCGTCGCGGAGCGATTCGAAACGAACCCCCTTGACCACGCGGCCGTCGCGAACGTCGAGGCAGGCGATGATGCGCTTGGCGAGCACGCTGGGGGCGCGCGTCCAGTGCGGCGCTCACGCCTCCGCGGCGCTCTGCGGTCCCGACCCCTGCGCGTCCGATTTCGCCGCCGCGGCGCGTGCGGCAGCACGGTGCGGGTTGAGCCGTGCCTTGAGGATCTGGCTCGGCTTGAAGGTGAGCACGCGCCGCGCGCTGATGGGGATGGGCTCGCCGGTCTGCGGATTGCGCCCCGTCCGGGCCCGCTTGGCGCGCACGACGAAATTGCCGAAACCGCTGATCTTGATCTTCTCGCCCCTGGCGAGGACGTCCTTCATTTCCTCGAAGACGGCCTCGACGATGTCGGCCGACTCCTTTTTCGAGTAGCCGCCGATCTGTTCGTGCACGGCGTCGATGATCTCGGCCTTCGTCATGGACGCGCCCTCCGATCGCATCGTGGGCCGCATGGGAGCACGAACCCGCTTTCGTTTCAACCCCGCCGCCCAGGTTTCCACAGTCGGTTGCGGGCCGGATGGCTTGCCTCCGGTTGCGGCACGGACTCGGACTTTCGGCCTCGGACTCGGTGTCAGACTCGGACTCGGTGTCAGACTCGGTCTCGGTCTCGGTCTCGGTCTCGGCCTTCGACTCCAAGCGCCGGCCAGTTCGGTTGATCGCGCCTTCTACTCGGGCCCGGTCTCGGCCTCGGACTCCGGCTCGGGCTCGGTCGTGAGGCGGCTGTTCGTGGGGAGCGCGCGACGTGGCGGCTGCGCGAGACCGCCGCCGAGGCGCGCGCGCGTCGCGCATTGCGTGGCGCGGACGTTCGCGCAACCGTGGTCTCTCGTGCCGCGCCATCCCGCGACGTCCGCGTCGAGCGCCGGGCTGAGCGATCGGGTCTTCTCCGACTTGCTCGCACGCGCGCGCTCGCAACCGGGGACAGTGCATCCGCTCCACGTCGGCGACAGCTGGCTCGAGCCGTTTGCGGCGGCGCGGGTCGAGATGCGCAGGGTCGCCACGACGCCCCGGCTGCACGGATACGCGCCCGTCCAGGGAGAGCCCGCGCTGCTCGACGCGTTCGTCGCGGACGTCGAGCGGCGCACGGGGTTGCGGCTCGACCGCGAGGCGTTGCAGGTGACGGCGGGGGCCACCGCGGGCGTCACCCACGTCGTGGCGACGCTGACGGAACCCGGCGACGAGGTCGTCGTGCTCGCCCCCTACTGGCCGCTGGTGCGCGGCATCGTCCAGCTCCGGGGCGCACGGGTCGTCGAGGTGCCGTTCTTCGACCGGCTCGACGCGCCAGACTTCGATCCCGAGCGCGCGCTCGCCGAGGCGCTGACGGATCGAACCGTCGCGTTGTATCTCAACAGCCCCAACAACCCGACCGGCCGGGTGTTGCCGGTGGATGTCGTCGACCGACTGCTGGCACTCGCGGTCCGGCACGACCTGTGGGTCATCGCGGACGAGGCCTACGAAGAGCTGGTCTACGGTGCGCGGTCCGCGGCACCGGTCTGGACCCGACCCGGGGCGGCGGGGCGCACGTTGGCGGTCCACACGATGAGCAAGGGCTGGGCGATGGCCGGGGCGCGCGTCGGGCTCGTGCACGGGCCGATCGAGCCGATGCGACGGCTGCGGGGCGTGCAGACGTTCTCCGTGTACTGCGCGCCGCGGCCGATGCAGCTCGGGGCGGCCGTCGCGCTGCGCGAGGGGCGGGGATGGCTCGAGGCTGCTCGCGCCCTGTACGCGCAGGCCGCGACGATGGCGGCCTCGGCGCTCGGGGTGCCGCCACCCGAGGGCGGTACGTTCCTGTTTTTCGACGCGACGCCTCACCTGCGAGCGGGCGAGACGCTGGCGGATTGGCTCGCGCGTTGCGTCGACGCGGGCGTGCTGCTGACGCCGGGAGGAGCGTCTGGCCGCGGCTACGAGAACTGGGCACGGCTCTGCTTCACGTGCGTGCCTCCGGACCAGCTCGCCGACGCGCTCGAGCGACTGCGCCGGGTTCTCGCGCCGTGCGCCGCCTCGAGAGGTGTGACGCCCACGTGACGGGAACTGGCTCAGGTTCGGACGCGGACTCGAGCTCGGACTCGGTCTCGGGGTCGGACTCCGACTCGGTCTCGGACTCGGTCTCGGAATCGACTCGCGCCTCGCGACCGCCTTGCGGCATCGGTCACGGCAGGATTTGCGACCGGCATGTTCCGCGCCATCGACCGCCGTCTAGAATCAAACGGAGATGCGGTTCGTGAAGCGTCGTATCCCGGTCACGTTGACACTCGCCGTCACCTTCGCCTCGGCGTGCTCGCCGCCCGAGCCGCTCGCGCCGACCCAGGCGGCGATCGTTAACGGCACGCGCGAGCGCGGGGAGCCTTGGGTCGTGGCCGTCTATCACGCCGCCGGTGGCAGCACGACGGGAGGATTGTGCACGGGGTCGGTGATCGGGCCGTTTGCCGTGCTCACCGCCAAGCACTGCGTCTTCGACCGCAGCGGGCGTGGATGGACGATGGCCTCACCGACGTCGTTCACGGTCTTCGTCGGGCACGATCTGAACGACGCGGGCGCGATCGAGACGACCCGCCGCGTGCTCGAGATTCGCACCACACCCGGGAGCAACGTCGACGCGGACATCGAGGCCGGAAACGACATCGCCGTGCTATTGCTCGACGCACGGCTCGAGGTGGCGCCGCGGGCCGTCTCCCGGGCGGCCCCCCGGACCGGGGACGCGCTCCGCATCATCGGCTTCGGCCGGACGCGCCCGGGCATGGGGACCGAGGAGGATGCGGGGGTCAAGTACGCCGGCGAGGCCGCGGTCTCCCGCGTCGGTTCTCGTGTGTTCGAATCGACCGGTCGATCGTGGACGTGTCAAGGCGACAGCGGCGGCCCCGCGCTGCATGCCGGCCGTGGCGAGATCCTCGGCATCACCTCGTACGGTGTTTCGGGGTGCACGGTGAGCAACAGCTACTACACGCGCGTCGACAGGCACTTGCCGCTCGTCGACGAGGCGTTGCGCTTCGAGCCGCCCTGCGTTCCGTCGGCCGAGCGCTGCAACGGCGTCGACGACGACTGCGACGGAGTGGTCGATTCGGGCTGCACGCCGCTCGGAGAACCGTGCACGAGCGACGCAGAGTGTGCGATGGGGCGATGCGACCGTGTGGGCGGCCGACGCGTCTGCGTCCGCGACTGCGATCCGCGCGAGGCCATCGCCCGTTGCCCGGTCGGTTTCCATTGCGAAGCGACGGGGCCCGCCTGCGGGCAGGGACGCTGCGTGGCCGGCGAGCCGGGGGGCGCGCAGGACGGCAGCCTCTGCGCGTCGAACCTCGACTGCGCCAGCGCCCGTTGCGTCGAGATCGCGGGGCAGAGGCGCTGTGCGCGCGTCTGCAGCCCGGACGAGACCGTTTGTGCATCCGGAACGGTGTGCGACGCACCCACCGGAGACTGCGGCAGTTGCGTGCCGGTCGAGCTGTCGACGAGCCCGCGCCCCTTCGGTGCGCCGTGCCTGCGCGCGGACCAGTGTCGCAGTGGGCTGTGCGAGAACGGGCAGTGCACGCGCGCGTGCGACGAGCGTGCGCCGTGCCCGGATGGCTACCGATGCCGTGGCGGCCGCTGCGTGCCCGGCGCGCCGGGTGGCCCCGGTGCGGCGTGCGAGGGGGACGAGGACTGCGGCGCGGCGGCGCCCAGGTGCGTCGAGGTCGATGGCGAGCGGTTGTGCGCGCGTCCGTGCAGCCCGGGCGTCGACGAAGCGTGCGGGCTCGGGCTCGAGTGCCTCGACGGTCACTGCGTGCGACCCGGCGCGGGGCTCGGTTCGGCGTGCAGCGCGAACGAGGAGTGCCGGAGCGGTCTGTGCGCCGGTCTGTGCACGCGGTTGTGTGGACCGACGATGCCGTGCCCGTCGGGCTTCGAGTGCACGATGGCGGAAGGTTCGACGCTCGCCGGTTGCTTTCCGCCCGGATATCTCGAGCCGCGAAGGACGCGCGGCTCGAGCGGGGGGTGCTCGGTATGGCGGGTGTCTAGTCGGCGGGGTGGTCTGGCGGCGACGCTCGCGCTCGCCCTGCTTCTGGTCGGATCGTGTCGGCGCTCCGTGCGACTCGGCAAGAAGTCCGGGTGCCAGGCCGGCCATCGCGCCGCCACCGTCCTCGGCCGGGAACTTCGACCCCGACTCGGCTTCGGACCGCGATACGAGTCCGTCTCGGTCTGGAGGTCGGGCGCGGTCCAGGGCACGGCCTCGGCCCCGGAGAGCTCCCGCGCGCCGCTCGACGCGCTCGATCGCCGCGGTCAGCCGCCCGAGGTGTCGGGGCCCGTTCGGCTTTCGCCTTGACGCCGCGTGTGGCGCTCGACCACGGCCAGGACCTCGGCTTCGGAGAGATTGTGATCGCTCTGCTTGGCGACGGCGAGGATCGCCTCGACGAGGCCCGGATCGACGGCGATTCCGCGCTGCCGTAGCCAGTAGCTCACGTTGCTCGCACCCGACATCGGACCGATCCAGATTTCCTGCTTGCGTCCGAACATGCCGGCGGGAACACCCGAATAGACGCGGTCGGCGAGGAAGTCGTCGCCTTTTTCCTTGGCCTTGATGATCGCGGCGGCGTGCACGCCGGTCGCCGTGCGGAACGCATCTTCGCCGAAGACGGGGTAGTTGATCGGAATCGGAAAGCGCGTCGCCTTGCTCACCTTGTCGCACAGGGCGGCGAGCTTGCCGAGATCACGGTCGAGCTCCCCGAGCAGACGCAGATTAACCAGGATGAGGTCGAGCGGCGCGTTGCCGACTCGCTCTCCGATCCCGAGGATCGTGCCGTGCACGCGATCCGCGCCATATTCGAGCGCAAAAATCGAATTGGCCAGTGCCAGGCCGCGGTCGTTGTGTCCGTGCCAGTCGATCTTGACGTTGGCCCCCGTCCCTTCGATGACGTGCCGCGTGAACGTGATGAGATTGCGGACGCCGTCGGGGGTGACGTGGCCGACCGTGTCGCAGAGACACAACCGGCTCGCGCCGTGGTCGATCGCCGCGCGAAATAGGTCCGCGAGGACGTCGGGGCGGCTGCGGGTGGTGTCCTCCGTCACGAAGGTGACCGGCAACCCCTCGCGCACGGCGAAGTCGATGGCCGTCACGGCGCGCTCGATGATGAGCGCGGGGCTCCAGTCCTCGGCGAGCTGACGGATCGGCGAGCTGCCGATGAAGGTCATCACTTCGACGGCGATGCCGGCTTTCTGCGAGACTTCGACCATCGGCCGGATGTCGGAGACGAGCGTGCGGCCGGCACACGTGGGACGGATACGAAGTCGACAACGGACGATCTCGCGGCACAGGGTGAGCACGTCCTCGAACGCGCGCGGTCCGGCTCCGGGTAGGCCCACGTCGGTCGTGTCGATGCCGAGCTCGTCGAGCAGATGCAGAATCTCGAGCTTGTCGCCGATCCCCGGGTCGGTCACCGACGGGTTCTGGATGCCATCGCGCAGCGTTTCGTCGTGAAGCTCGAAGGGACGCTTGCGGACGACGGGACCTCTTCGCTCGACCTCGTTCCAGTCGTGGATCAGCGCGCCCGGTTCCATCGTGGTCATGAAGCAAGCATAGCCGGTCGCTGCGCCCGCGGCCCGCTGCCTCGAGACGTCGCTGCGCAACCTCACGGGCCAGTCGGCCGTTCGACGTGTCGATCCCGGATCCGATCTCGGACACGGGCTCGGACTCGGTCTCGGACTCGGACTCGGTCTCGGACTCGGGCTCTGACTCGGGCTCGGCCTCGGAGTCGGGATCGATGGATCGCCGCCGTCAGCCGGCGATATCCTCGCCGCCGTCGACGCGGATCACGTTGCCCGTGATCCACCGGGCGGCGGGCGTGGCGAGCGCGCACAGGGCCTGGGCGACGTCCTCGACGGTCGTGAGCCGTCCCGTCGGATTTCGGCGCAGGGCCACCTCGATCATGGCCTCGTGGCCGGGGATCTTGCGCAGCGCGGGCGTGTCGGTGACGCCGGCGCAGATCGCGTTGGCCGTGATGTCGAGTGGCGCGAGCTCCACCGCGAGCTGTCGGCAGTGTGCCTCGAGCGCGGCCTTGGCGGCGCTGACGGCGCCGTACGTCTTCCAGACGGCGTGCGAGCCGGCGCTCGTCATCGCGAAGATGCGCGCGTTGCGGCAGAACAGGTCGCGCCGGAGCAGATCCTGCGTCCAGTACAGGAGGCTGTGCGCCATCACGTCGAGCGTCATGTCCATGTTGGCCTTCGTGATGACGTCGCCGGACGGTTCCCAGTACGGCTTGAGCGTTCCGAAGGCCAGGGAGTGCATCAGGACGCGCACGCGCTCGCCCGTGCCGGACAGGTGGGCCGCCACGGCGTCGAGCACTTCGCGCCGACGCGCCTCGTCGGCGGCGTTGACGTTGAAGAACAGCGCCTGGCGGCCCGTGGCGCGGATGTCGGCGACGAGTGCCTCGACGGCAGGCATCGTCGCGCGGCGGTCGAGGTGCACCCCGACGATGTGCATGCCCGCGTGGGCGAAGGCGCGCGCGGCGGCCGCGCCGAAGCCGCTCGAGGCTCCGAGGATGAGAGCCCAGTCCGACAGTCGCAGTTCTTGCATCGTTGCTCCGCGGAGTTGGGCACGCTAGCGATCGGGGCCGCGGCCGGTCAAGCGCTTTCCCGATCGCGGCTCGTGTGGCACCGTGTCCGTCGTGAGCTTTCCGTGGTGGAATCCGTGGCGGCCGGCCGGCGTGCAGGCCGCCGACGAGGCGGCGCGTCGGCGCGTCTTCGAGCACGAGATGCGCGAGCGCGCGGCCCTGTTGCGACGGCTCGGCCACGACCGGCAAGACGTGACCGATCGGCTCGTCAGGCGCGTACACTGGGAGGGCGAGAGGCTCCGGCTCGCGTCGATGGCCGGCGAGGTGCCGCGCATCGTCGCGCGCGTCTTCGAACACTGAGCCCGGGTTCGAGCCCCAGGGGGCGGACGCGGTTTCGGGCTCGGACTGAGGCTCGGACTCGGTCTCGGATTCAGGCTCGGTCTCCGGCTCGGACTCGAATTCTGTCTCGGTCTCGGTCGCGGTCTCGGCGTCGGGCTCGGCCTCTTTCTCGGCCTCGGCCTCAGTCTCGGACTCGAGCTCGGACCAAGGCGCAGATTCTGTCTCGGACCCACTCGATGAGAGGACCCTTCATGCTCCGGGCGCCCCTGTGGTCTTGACGCGAACCGTGAGCGCTCGAATGGACAAGGCGATCGGGAGCATCGACGCGGAGACGGCCGCCTGCGATGCGCCCACGGGCAACTCGCCGAAGAAGGCGAGCAAGTAACCGAGCACGCCCGCGGCGAGGCCGATCGAAGCCGACAGCGGCAAGACGATCTGGACGCGCCGGCCCAGCGCGAGCGCGGCCATCGGAGGCAGGACGGCGAAGGCGAAGACGGGCAAGACACCGAGCGCGCGCGTGGCAATCGCCGTGAAGGCCGCGATGCCGGTCCACGAGACGACCTCGAGCACGCGGACCGGGACTCCCTGCACCCGTGCGCCGTCCGGGTCGAATGCGCACAAGACCAGTGCGGGCTGAAGAACGAGGTGCGTGGCCAGCACGATGAGCCCCCCGAGGGCGACGGCGTGCAAGACGGCCGGTTCCACCAGCACGGCGCTGCCGAACAAGATGGAGGAAACGTCGTGTGCCTGCTGGGCGATCCGATCCCCTACGAGGACCGCGCCGGCCCACGTCGCCACGTAGGCGGCTCCGAGCCATGCGGCACGCGAAAGCCCCCAGCGTTCCACCGGGAGCGCGAGCGCTGCGGCCACGAGCAGCGCGACGCCCGACGCCCCGAGCACCGGCGAGATCGCCCACGGCAGGTGCATCGCCGCCCAGAACGCGACCGCGACCCCCAACCCCGCGGCCTGACTGACGGCGGCCGTCACGAACACCATGCGCCGCAGCACGACGTGGACGCCGAGCCAGCCGAGGACCGCGCCGCAGATCGCCGCGCACAGAATCGGATCGCGGTACAGCGACCAGCCCTCGACGAATTGCGCCCAGCTCGGGCCCATCGCCGCCGCGTCATCCATTCGAGGCGAGCTCCGGTAGCGGGGGTCGGAAGCTCGTACGGAACGCCTCGTGCTCGAAGAGCTCGAACGGCGTTCCGACGAGCACGCGGCCACCCTCGCGGTCGACGAGCAGGACGCGGTCGGCCGCGCTGCGCGCGATGTCGAGCTCGTGGGTGACGAGCACGACGGCCATGCTCCGCTCGGCGCGCACGCTCCGCAGCGTCTCGACGGCCTCGCGCTCGGCGACCTCGTCGAGGGCGCCCGTCGGTTCGTCAAGGACGAGCAGATCCGGTCGGCCCGCGAGCGCGCGCGCGAGCAGCACGCGCTGGCGTTGTCCCTCCGACAGGGCGCCGAACGACTGTCGCGCGAGGGCGTCGGCGCCGACCGCCTCGAGCGCCCGGGCCACGACGTCGGTCTCGCGGTGACCCACGAGCAGCGCGCGGCCGCGGCGGACCGTTCCCAGGCGCACCACGTCCCACGCCGACAGGGGGAAGAGCGGGTCGAACGGCAGCCGCTGCGGAACATGGGCGAGCCGTAGATCGCTGCGCAGCCGCCGCACGCGGCCCGCGACGGGGGGCAGCAGGCCGAGCAACGTGCGTACGAGGGTCGTCTTGCCCGACCCGTTGCGCCCGATC
Organism: Myxococcota bacterium; assembly: GCA_025054695.1. Taxonomy (GTDB): domain Bacteria; phylum Myxococcota_A; class Polyangia; order Polyangiales; family JANWZI01; genus JANWZI01. Next base: position 16,824 of record JANWZI010000048.1, read on the forward strand.
ACGACGAGCAGCTCCCCTGCGCGCACTTCGAGGTCGAATGCGGGCAGAATCGGCCGGCCGCCGTGGCCCACGACGAGCGCTTCGGCGCGCAAAAGGGGTTCGCCGGTCGCTACCATCAGTGGGCGTGCCCCGCGGCGTCGGTGACCATCAGCCAGACCGACGGGACGGCCGCCGGGCCCAGTTCCAGGTACCACGTTCCCGCCGCGTCCAGTTCGACGTCGAAATGTTCCGCGATCTGGCTCGCGCAATGCTGGTTCGGCCCTCCCGAGATGAGCGAGCGAGCTTCGTCGCCCCGGTACAATCGTCGGACGACGTCGGCCACGGAAACGAACAGCAGCACGTCGCGCGGCGCGCTCGTCTCCAGCCGCACGTATCGGGGCCCGCTGCCATCGAGCATGACCGTGTAGGTCGCCTCGCCGATTTCGACGAGCGGCGCATCGGGGCCGCGCGTCATGGCTGCGGTCACGCTCATTCCCGGGTCGGCGCGGTGCTCGCAGGCATGCGCGGCCGGATCCTCGTGGTCGTGATCGTCGTGACCGCCGCAGCCGAAGAGGGCGACGGCGGGAACGAGAACGAGCGCGATCCGAGGGGCCCCGGCAGGGCGGAGCCGGGACGGATCCGTGAGAGCGTGGGCTTTCGCGATCATCGTCGTGTCTCCTTCTTCAGGGTGATTCGACTTCCTCGAAGACGACGAGGGGACGCAAGGCGGCGATGCGCTCGGCGAGCGCGCGGGCGAGGGGCGCCTCGGGGTCCGAGACGTCGATCCTGCCGTCGCGGACGGCGGCCGGCAGATCGATCCCGTCGAACAGCGTTCCGCCGAACGCGAGCGTGACGTGCGGCCGCAGCAGGTATGCGCCGTCTCGATCGATCGTGCGGCCGACCCGCGCCGTCGCCGTCGTGGCCGCCGACAGCTCGAGCCGCAGGGGCCACCACGTCTCGCCGTCGACCGATGGGCTGACCGCGCCCTCGAGCTTCGCCGAGCGAATCGCGATGCGGGCGCGCGCGAGCGTCATTTCCGGCAGCTCGGCAGAGGGCCACCACGGTCCGAGGGGCGCAGTCTCGGCGCGGACGGCGTCGAGCGGGCGACCGACGTCGGCACGCACGACGGTGCGGAAAGCGGCTTCGCCCCCGGCGAGCTCGCGTTCGATCTCTTCGTACGAAACCAGACGGCCATCTTCGTGATGGCAATGGCCGCCATGACACAGGGTGTATCCGGGTGGAGGACGGGCGGGATCGAAGGCGGTTGCGCCGCGGCCCGCGGCCGCATCGAACGCGACGGAGTCGACGTGCACCTCGACGACGTCGAGGCGGACGCGATGGCCGCGGTCGGTGAGCATCGTGCGCGCATCGACGGCGCGCGCCGGTCCGAGCTCGAGACGCGCGTGCAGCGTGCCCGTGTCGAACCGTCCGAAGCCGGTCCCCGGTTCGAAGGTGCAGCCGACCAGCGCGACCGCGACCCCTAGTGCGATCACCGGGCCGGTCCCATGGCACGTGCTGCGCCTCATGGCACGGCCTCCAGCGCGGTGACGAGGCGGTCCATGTAGCGCGTCCACGATTCGCCTCGGCGCACGTCGGGTCCCGTGGGCAGAACCACGAGTCGCATGCCGGCGCGTTCGGCGATCAGCCGCGAGGTGTTCGTCGGATGCCAGCTTTCTTGCACGAGCAGCCGGGCGCCTGCGGCGCGCGCGGCGGCGATGAGCTGGGCGACGTGCCGAGGATTGGGCGGGATGCCCGGACGCGGCTCGACGTGACCGACGAAGCGCAGACCGAGCCAGTCGGCCAGATACGAGACGGATCGGTGGTACGAGACGGCGTTCGTTCCGCGGAGCCTCGCCAGACGCCGCTCCCAATCGAGCCGTGCCCGCTCGATGCGGCCGACGAGTGCTTCGGCCGAGCTTCGATAATGGGAAGCCGCGGCCGGCTGCAACCGACCGAGGCGGTCGGCGATGCCTCGGACGACGCGGACGACGCGACGCGGGTCGAGCATGTAGTGGGGGTTTCCGTGCGGATGCACGTCGCCCTGGGCACGGTCGACGCGCCCGGTCGGCACCTCGAGGACGTCCACGAACTGCGAACAATCCAAATGCCCCGGAGCGCCGGGCTGAATGCGGGGATTGCGCGCGCCGAGCAGGAGCGTCGGAAGCCAGCCGACCTCGAGGTCGAGGCCCACGTATAGGAGCAGGTCGGCACGCGACAGCTCGAGCGCGAGACTGGGTCGGGCGTCGACCCAATGCGGGTCCTGCGTGGGCAGCGCGAGCACGGAGACGCGCACGCGATCGGCCCCGATCTCGCGCGCGAGGGCGCCCAGGTCGGCCGTCGTGGCCACCACGCGCAAGGGCTCGTGCGCACGAGCCGGCGATGCACCGGGCAGGGAACCGCACAGAAGGAGCAGGACGAGGTGCCGGAACCGCGCGACGCTCCGGATTGTTCGATGGATCGGCGCACGCATGGATTCGAACCTTTCGTCCCAGTCAAAAGGCATGGGCGCCGTGGGCGCCCGTCACCAGTTCCAGGGCGCAGAACAATGCGAGGCGCGGCGCGTCGAGCCATGCCGGGAAGTCCGACGTCGCCTGAAGCCGGATCCTGGAAAACTCGGTCGGCCAGTGCGTCAGGGCGACGGCGCCGCGATGACGGTCCGCGGTCCAATCGGGATCGAGCGGATCCTCGACCGGCTGACCGTCCAGTCCGCGCACGGAACTGCCGTATTCCCAGCGCGCGGCGGCGGCCCACGGTCGACCCCATTGCCATACGAGCTGTGCATAACCGTTCCAGTCCGCGAGCACGTCGCGGGGGATCTGCCGACGCCGGTGCGCGATCTCGACCTGGAGCGTCCATGCGTTTTGCGCAGCTCCGCGGGTGGGTCGGTAGCGCAGATACCCGTCGAGGCCGACGATGTCGGTGCGGTTGGCGCGACCGGTGGCGTTGGGCCCGAGCGCCGCGGAAACCCCGGTGAGCAGAGACCAGTCGTCGTCGAGGGCGAAGAACTGCTTGACCGTCACGACGTGCAACAGATCCCGGGGATCGCGCACGCCGAGGTCGCGCCCGCCGAAAAAGCTCCGCGCCGAGGCCGCCCCGCTCGCGGTCATGCTTGTGGCGCTCAGCTCGAGCCACCACGGCAGCGGCGAGAGCCAGGACAACTCGACGCCGAGTCCCCCGCCGCCCTCGGGGCCGAACAGTCGTCCGACGAGCAAGTTCTGGTCGACGAACGACCAGCCGTGGGGATGCGTCGCATTGACGCGGCCGAAGCGGTGCAGGAAGCGACCGGCGCGCAGTTGCAGGCGCGCGGGCAGCGCGAGGGTGGTGCCGAAGGCTTCCTCGACCTCGACGCCGTGCTCGGAGAAGACGAGGAACGCGTCGAGACGGAAATAGGGATCGACGGATGAGCCGATGGCGACTTCGAGTTGCTGGAAGTTGAAGCCGTTGCGGGACGGATCGTGGGCGCCGGTGCCGATGGGCTGTCCCCGGGGGCCGAAGTACGCGACCGCGACGTCGAGCACGACGGACAGGTCCGGATTCATCAGACCGCTCCCGGCCATGGCAGTCCGAGCCGGCGTGGGCGGAGGCGCGTCGAAGGATGGTGCGGTCGAGGGGAGATCGGCGGCGATGGCCGCGGCCGCTTCGCGCTCGAGCTCCCCGGACGGCGGAGAGGCCGAGGCTGCGGTCGCATGGGCGTCGGCGCCCTGCGCAGCGGACGGGTCGGATTGCGCAGCCGCTTCCGCACACGAAGCGGGGGGCGCGCAACGCGGCGTCGCAGGGACCGGCTCCGGCGTGGCGCCCGGTTCGGCCTGCCGCGGAGCGGATTGGGCTGCCGCCTCGGCAGTCACCAGGAGCAGGCCGAGCGAGCGGGTCCACGCATGCCTTGTAATCTGGATCACTTCGTAGAGCGGTTGGTGTGCGAGGCGCGAGGGAATGGGGGAGAGGAGGGTGCGAGCGAGGCGACGCGGCGCCGCGACCGGGGCGGGCTCGCTGCGGGAGACGCCGTCGCGGCAGGTGGTCACGCTGGCGGTGCGTGGAGCGGAGGAGCGAATCCACCGAGGCGAGGAGGTCGGTATGACGCGCGCGGATCGCGCGGCCCGCTCCGGCGCCTTGGACGGGCAACGCCGCAGGGCGCGGACTCGGCCGCAGGCGGTCTCGCCGTCAGGAGATCAGCAAACCGCCGGTGGTGCGCGCGGGGAGGGCAGCCCGACCGGAGTCGGCGCGGTGGCGACGTGGATGTCGCTCGTCTCGCGCGTGAGCGGACGGGTCGGGGCTGGGGTCACGTCGGGCTGCGTGGCCGCGGGTGCGCACGACTGACCGAGCTGGCAGGCAACGCAAGCGGGGCCGGCGTCGTGATCGGCGTGCGCCACGTGAGCGGAACCGGCCAAGAGGACGAGAACCGCGACCGCGACCACGGCTACGAGGCGCGCGATCACAGAAAGCGACGGCTCAAACGAGCGCACCAGCTGCGAGCCTGTGCAAGCGCCGACGCGCTGTCAAGCGAGACCGGCACCCGCGCGTTGCGACGCAGTGGCGAACAACGCAACCCGAGGCCGCGTGGCAGGCATGAGTCCGGGACCGAGCCCGAGCCCGAGGCCGTGCCCCAGCCAGAGTCTGAGGCCGTGCCCCAGTCCGAGTCCGAGCCCGAGTCCGAGCCCGAGTCCGAGTCCGAGTCCGAGGCCGAGTCCGAGGCCGAGTCCGAGACCGAGACGGAGGCCGAGTCAGAGACCGAGACGGAGGCCGAGTCCGAACAGAAGGCGCGATCGACCAGCCCGACCGCCGCCGTCAGTCGGCGATTTCGACGCCGTGCGCGGCGAACTCCGAGACGATCTGCCACGCGTTACAGGTCGTCATCGGATCGCAGACGTCCGTCATGCCCATGGCGTTGCGCCGGCAGCCCGAATCGTTGCAGAGCGAGTCGGGCCGGACCATCCACTCGGCCCGCGGCGTGTCGGCGCAGGTGCCCATCCGCGTGCTGAGGCCCGCCGCGAGCATGCACAGCGTCGTGTTCAGCGTGGTCCCCACCATCACGCGTCCTGCGTCCGCTTCCTCCACCGTCATGAAGGCCACGAGGTTGCCATCGTTGGTGTCGTAGCTGGTCGTGCGGCGGCGCCCGACGCAGCTACGGCCTTCGGACAGCTTCATTCGCTGCAGCTCGAGGTTGCGCAGGGGCAACTCGAGCGTGAGTCGGTCCATCTCATCGAAGATGGGCACCGTGAAGGCGCCCGACAGCGGGGGCGCGCTGACCGTGTCCTCTGCACCGAGGGTACCGGTCACGGTCACCGGGTTCCAGCGGTTCGGATCGCCGGGGGCGGGCGCGTCGCCCATCGCGAACGCGTAGGTGGGTCCCGGCATCCGGCGGCCGTAGCCCGTCCGGATGGTCGCGGTGGTCCCCTCGATGGTGAGGTCGATGAGCCAGTTGAAGCGCTCCTCGTCGAGGGTCATCGCGAGCAGCGCGTCGACGACGGCCGTCCCCAGCGAGCTCGGGGCCTGGATGTCGATGCCGGACAGGCGCAGTTCGGGCGCGTCGAGCCGCGTGGCGTTGCTCGCGCGATAGCAGCACGCCCCCATCAGACCCCCTGGATCGGGGATCCGCTCGCCGGTGGGGCAGCGCACGGGGCTCGAGCCATCGCCCGTCCCCGTATCCCGCGGCCCTGCGTCGGTGGAGGTGCCGTTGCCGCCGTCGCCGTTGCCACACGCGATGGCGTGGACGAGCGGGACCCAGCCGATACCGAGGACCAGCACACGTCGAAGCGACATTCTCGAAGCTCCTTGTCCGCGTCGAGGGCCGGTCGGCTCGGACCGGCGCGGGCGCGCCGACCTTGTCCCGCGCCGGCGGCGCCTGCAAGCACTCGCGATGGGAACCGTCCAACCCGCGCTCGGCGCCCCGGCTGCATGACCGGTGGTCGGGAGAGGTCCGGGCTGATAGCGTCGTCGCGTCGTGCGTACTCTCGGCGTCATCGGAGGCAGCGGCCTGTACGACCTGGACGGGCTCGAAGAGCGAACGGAGCTGCGCGTTCCGACGCCATGGGGCGATCCATCGGACGTCCTGGTCGCCGGTCGCCTCGGGCCGACGCGTCTGTTGTTCCTCGCGCGTCACGGGCGAGGGCACCGCCTCGCGCCGCATCGCGTTCCCTATCGCGCCAACGTGCTCGCCCTCAAGCTCGCGGGAGCCGAACAGATCCTGAGCCTCTCGGCGGTCGGCTCCCTGAAGGAATCGTTGCGTCCGGGCGATCTGGTCGTCGTCGACCAGCTCGTCGACCGGACGCGGCAACGGCCCGCCACCTTCTTCGACGATCCGGGTGCGGTGGCGCACGTGTCGATGGCCGACCCGACGGATGCGGCACTGTCGGACGCCGTGTACCGGTGCGCGGTCGATCTCGGCCTGCGCGTGCAGCGCGGGGGTACGTACGTGTGCATCGACGGGCCGCAGTTCGGAACGCGTGCCGAGAGCGAGCTGTACCGGAGCTGGGGCATGGACGTCGTCGGCATGACGGCGCTGCCCGAGGCCCGCCTCGCGCGCGAGGCCGAGCTGCCGTACGCGCTGGTGGCGCTGGTGACGGACTACGATTGCTGGCACCGATCCGAGCAGCCCGTGAGTGCCGACGCGGTTCTCGACGTGGTGCGGCGCAACGTCGATGCGGCACGCGCGCTCGTGTCGCGGCTCGCGGAGCGCCTTCCCGATCCGGCGGCTTCGCCGGCCTCGCGCGCGCTCGATGGGGCGCTGCTCACGGCGCCGGCCGACGTCCCCGCCGAATTGCGCGCACGGCTCGCGGTGCTCTGCCCGAGACGGTTCGGCGAGGGTGCGCGCGCGTCATGAACGACGTGCTCGTCGTTGGGTCGGTCGCGTTCGACACGTTGCATCTGCCTTCGGGCACGCACCTGCGGGTTCCCGGCGGGTCGGCGACGTACGCGTCGCTCGCCGCGAGTCTGTTCGCGCCGGTGCGGCTGGTCGGCGTGGTGGGGCGAGACTGGCCCGCGGACGTGACGCGCACGCTCGTCGAGCGGGGCGTCGACGTCGAGGGACTCGAGATCGTCGACGGGCTGACGTTCCACTGGGAAGGGCGCTACAGCGACGATCTGACGCACCGGACCAGTCTTCGCACCGAGCTGAATGTGTTCGCCGATTTCCACCCCCGCATTCCCGAGCGGCATCGCGACACGCCCTACGTGTTGCTCGGCAACATCCATCCCGAGTTGCAGGCCGAGGTGCTCGCGCAGATGCGTGCTCCGCGGCTGGTCCTGGCCGACACGATGAGCTTCTGGATCCGGGGCGCGCGCCTCGCGCTCGAGCGCCTGCTGCGTCGCGTCGACGTGCTGGTCATCAACGAGGAAGAAGCGCGCGAGCTCGCGGGCATGCACAACATCGTGCGCGTGGGGCGTGCCCTGCTCGCGATGGGCCCGCGTCACGTCGTCGTCAAGCGCGGCGAGTACGGCGCGCTGCTGTTCGACGGCCCCGACGAGATCTTCTGGGCACCGGCGTACCCCGTCGCGGACGTCGTCGATCCGACGGGGGCGGGCGACAGCTTCGCGGGCGGATTGCTCGGGCACGTCGCGCAGGGAGGCGGGCCGAGCCCGGAGCGGATGCGTCGTGCGGTGATCGTCGGCTCGGCCGTCGCGAGCTGTTGCGTCGAGGCGGTGGGGCTCGAGGGGCTGCTCGCGACGAACCGCGCCGACATCGAGGCGCGGTTCCGGCGTTTCCAAACGCTCGCGCACTTCGCGCCGCCGAGCGAGATTGAGCCGACCGACTCGCCCTGACCGCCCCGATCCCACGAGCGGCCAGCCGCGGCGGCCGCCGAGGTATGCGGGCGCGCGCCTCGTGGCTGTTGGGGGGGGCGTCCGCCGGGCCCATCGCCGGGCCAGCCGTCTCCATGTGTCCCCAGCTGGGGTACAATGGAATAGGGGGTCGGTCTTGAGCCGCAACTTCACCGAGTGGCTACGCTCCCAGACCATCGACCGGCAGGGACGTGCCGTCCGTCCGTCCGACGTGCCGCCGATGCTCGCGGTCGGCGAGCTGCGGGTGGTCTTCCAGCCGATCGTGGACCTGCACGGCGGCGACGTCTTCGCCTACGAGGCGCTCGTCCGCTCGACGTCGCCGCACTACGCGGGGCCGGTCGCCCTCTTCGAGCACGCGGTGGGCGCCGCCTGCGCCGGTGCGCTCGGTCGCGTCATCCGGGAGCTCGCGGTCGAGCGGTGCCCGCACATGCCGCTCTTCCTCAACGTGCATCCGAACGAGCTCGACGAAGGCTGGCTCGTGCAGCCCGACGACCCTGTCTTCCGGCACGAGCATCCCGTCTATCTCGAGATCACCGAGAGCGTGCCCCTCAGTCACTTCGAGTTTTGCCACAGCACGCTCGCGGAGGTGCGCAGCAAGGGCGTGCTGCTCGCCATCGACGACCTGGGCGCCGGTTACAGCAATCTGAAGTACATCGCGGAGCTGTCGCCCGAGATCGTCAAGCTCGACCGCGGCCTGGCCCACGGGCTCCACGAGGACAGGCGACGGCAGAAACTCGTCACGCAGCTCGTCCGGTTGTGCGAGGAGCTGGGCGCCGAGGTCGTCGTCGAGGGAATCGAAACCCTCGAGGAGTTGCGTGCGGTCGCCGACAGCGGTGCGCGGTTCGGCCAGGGCTACGTCTTCGCGCGCCCCGAGCCCGAGCCGCCCGAGCCCGATCGACGCGCGGTGGTTCTCAGTGGGTCGCGCCGACCGATTCGCCACGGCTCCAGCTGACGCGCCGGTCGGGTCTCTCCTTCACAATGCCTGCGCCGTCACGGAATCGGGTTCGAGCTTCGAGCCGGGCTGGGATTCGAGCCCCGTCACGGACTCGGACCCGTTCTCGGTCTCGGTCTCGGTCTCGGTCTCGCAACCCCCTCGGCCCCGTCAACCAGCGTGACCGCCGCTATCACGCCCAGGCCCGGATACCGACTCGGTCTCGGGCTCGGTCTCGGGCTCGGACTCGGACTCCGACTCGGTCTCGGGCTCGGACTCGATCGCGGACGCGTCACGACGACCCCCGAGCCTTGTCGAGGCGGCCTGGCGCTGCGAGCGTGCGCGGACCTCGACCCGTTCGTGCCGCCGCGCCCGATCCGTCACGAATCGACGAGGCCCAGCTGCTCGCGGTGCGTCAGGGCCCACGCGACGTAGTAGTCGATCTCGCGCCGCGACTCGAGGACGCCTTCGTCGCACAGCCGCTCGATCCGGTTGCGGATTTCGCCCAGCTGCTTGCTCGGGGGCACGCCGAGCGCGTTGCTGAGCGCGGTTCCCAGGCCCTTGGGGAGGGGCGGGACGCGCGCGTCGCGTTCCTGGATGCGCCGGATGCGCTCGGCCAGCTCGGCGATTTGCTCGAGCCCTCGCTTGCGACGCGCCGGACGCTTCGTCGTGATGTCGGCGCGCGACAGACAGAGCAGATCCTCCAGACCGTCGCCCATCTCCCGGGCGAAACGGCGCACGGCCGAGTCGGACCAGCTCGCGTCGTACTGGCTCGCCCGCAGGTGGTGAAGGATCAGGAAGTGGACGCGGTCGCCCAGCGATCCGTCCAGTCCGAGCCGGTCTCGGATGCGACGCGCGAACATCCGCGCTCCCACCTCCGCGTGACCGAAGAAGTGCACCTCTCCCGTCTGTGGATCGATCGTGCGCGTGCGCGGCTTGCCGATGTCGTGCAGCAGGGCGCTCCAGCGCACCTCGAGGCGGGGAACGGACTGCCGCACCACCTGTTTCGTGTGCTTCCAGACGTCCTTGTGCCGCCACTCGCCGTCGCCAAAACCGACCAGTCCGGCGACTTCGGGCAGCCAGACGTCGAGGACGCCACAACGCTCCAGGGCGTCGAGCCCCGCCTCCGCGTGGCGCCCCACCAGCACCGTGTCCAGCGCCGGGCGAACGTCCTCGAGGGATAGAAGCCGCAGATCGACAGGGTCCGGGCGCTCGGGAGCATCGTCGAGCCCTCGCGGATCCCGGGTGCCGACGTCGACAGCCCAGCGGAGTGCGCGACGGGCGCGCTCGACGTCGGGGGCGCGGGCCGGCTCGGTCATCTGGGAGCTCGTGAGCGTGCGATTGGTTCGAGGGTCGTGCAAGGCGCGACGGTGTCGGGGGCGACGGCGGAGCGGTAACACGCGCGGCACCTGCTCTTCGCGATCAGCACGTGATGTCCTCGCCGCCATCGCCCACGACGACCCGCACGTGGGTGACGTCGCAGCGGGCTCCGGTGGCGGCGAGTCGAAGGGCGAGGCCGGGGACCGGCGACTCCTCGGTACTCACGCTCAGGGTCTCCTCGACGAACTCCCACCGCTCCCCTGCGCTGAGGGCGCCGACGGCGACGATCGAGCCCGTTCCCTCGCGATCCGCAAGCTCCAGAACGACGTGGAGCCGCCCCCTGGGCTCGCAGCGTGCCGAGAGTTGCAGCCGGATGGGATCGACGCCGGGGCCGTACCACCTGGCGGGGTCCCATCGCGTCGTCGTGCGCTCGCCGCGGATCACTGCGCCGGGATCGAGCGCGACCGCGCGATCCCATTCGGCCCATCCCGCCGTCCACCGCGCGCTGCCTTCGGGGCCTGCGACCAGCGCCCAGCCGCAGTCCCCTCCCTCGCACGCCCCATCGAAGCCGTCCTCGAGGACGACCCGCAACGGCGGGCCCACCGGATCACCACAGAAGACGAGCGCGAAGGCCAGAGGCGATATCCATGTCGGTCGCGTCACGGCCACACCTCGATGCCGAGATCGAGGCTCCAGCCTCCGAGCCGGGCGACGTGGCCTGGCATCAGCGCGCCCGGTACGTTCAGCGCGGTCCACGCGAGCCGACCGCTGAACCGGATCGGCTCCAGCAGCGGCAGCGAGGCACCGGCGTGCATCGAGACGCTTGGAGCGATGCGCAGCCACGGCGTGCCGCGTGCGAGAAACGCGACGGGACACACGCCGAGGGCGGCGCCGACGAAACCTCGACCGCGCTGGCTGAGCCGAAGGCGCACGTCCGGGCCGACGGCCAGGACGACCGCGACGGCGTCCACGGGGTTGCCATCGCTCGTCGCCGGGGCCCATCGGCGCGAGCGCACGTCGAGCCGGCCACCGAGCCACCAGAGTGATCCGAGGCGTCGTTGCGCCTCGAGGGTGAGGCCGCTCACCGTCGACCCCGGCTGCAACGCGGGCGCCAGGGCCCCGTCGTCGCGCTCCGAGCCGCGTGAGCCGAGTATCCAGTGCGCCGCCACGCGCCACGTCTCGACGTGCGCGTCGGTCGCGTTCGGGCGTGCGGTTCGCCTCGGGGCATCCCCGGCAGGCTCGTGCCCCGGGGTTCCGAGGGCGCTGCCGGTTTCCGAGAGCGATGGCTGGGCCACGGCCACCGGACCGCCGAGAAGCGCGGCTGCGAGGCTCACCGACGCCAACGAACCTCGAACACGCATCGCTCGTCGCCGTGCGTCCTGCATTCGGTCTCTCCGTACGAGAGAACCTCGCCTCCGGACAATTCCACCGATCGCACCGCCCAACCGAGCACGCTGCGGCAGTGCGCCGGATGCGGCGTCTCGAAATCGCGAAGAAGCAGGCGCCCGCCTCCTGCCTCGAGCTTCTCGACTTCGAGCCGACCGGATGTGTAATGCACCTCCCACAGACGCGCCGCCTTGCCGAGGATGAACTCCGGGGTGCCCAGCTTGTAGAAGATTCGGTAGAGAGTGGGTAGATTCACCTCGGCTCCGTATCGCGCCATCTGCTCGACGACGGCGAGATCGCCCGTCCCGAACAGCGCGTCGGCCTTGACGTTGAGCTCGACGAACAGATCGAAGGGCACCCACTCGTGCGGCAGGATGCGCTGCTCGAGGCGCGTTCGATGTTCTGGCGAGAGAGCCGCCTTCAAGCGGCGAAGGCCTTCGTCGCCATGCTTCTCGCGCACCCAGCGCACGCGCGACGTCACGGCGCTGCCCTTGACCTGCACCAACCCCACCGGCTCGAGGCTACCGCACCGGGAGCCGCCCGTCTCGGCTCGGACTCGGAGGCCGAGTCGGAGTCCGAGCCCGAGTCCGAGTCCGCGACCGAGTCCGAGACCGAGCCGGAGCCCGACCCGGAGCCCGATCTCCAGTCGGTAGCCCCGACGAAGTGGCCCGTCCGACCGAGCGCAACACTCAGCGGAAGCGGTCGGTGGCCTCGATGAGCTCGTGCGTGATGCCGGGCTCGTTGGCGCTGTGTCCTGCGTCCTGCACGATGCGCAGGTCCGATTCGGGCCACGCGCGATGAAGCAACCAGGCGCTCTCCGCCGGGCAGACGACGTCGTAGCGCCCTTGCACCATGACCGCCGGGATGTGGCGGATGCGGTCCACCTCGTCGAGCAACTGGCCGTCGCGCTCGAAAAAACCGCCGTGGACGAAGTAGTGGCACTCGATGCGCGCGAAGGCTTCGGCGAAGCGCGGATCGGCGGTGCGCGCGAGCAGACGCTCGTCGGGAAGCAGGGTGCTCGTGACGCCTTCCCACTGGCTCCAGGCGAGCGCGGCGCGCCGCCTCGTTTCCGCGTCCTCCGACGTCAGCCTGCGGTAGTACGCACGTATCATGTCCCCGCGCTCCTCCGGCGGGATGGGCTCGACGAACCGCTCCCAGGCGTCGGGGAAGATGCGGCTCGCTCCGTCCTGGTAAAACCACTCGATCTCGCGTCGCCGCAGCAGGAAGATCCCGCGCAAGACCATCGCGCGGACGCGATCCGGATGGCGCTGCGCGTAGGCGAGGGCGAGTGTGCTCCCCCACGAGCCGCCGAACAGCAGCCATCGGTCGACGCCCAGGTGCTCCCTGAGCGCCTCGATGTCCGAGACGAGGTGCCACGTGGTGTTGCGCTCGAGACTGGCGTGGGGTGTGCTGCGGCCGCAGCCGCGCTGGTCGAAGAGGACGATCCGGTACGCGTCCGGATCGAAGAAGCGCCGCTGCACCGGATCGGTTCCGCCGCCTGGCCCGCCGTGGATGAACAGCGCGGGCTTGCCGCGGGGGTTGCCGCTCACCTCCCAGTGGATCTCGTGCACTTCGTCGACGCGGAGCCGGCCCGTCGCGTGCGGCTCGATCGGCGGGTAGGGCGTGCGGCGAGACCGGGTCACACTGCTGCCGACTGTTTCAGACCCAAGCCCTGCCGTCCATCGGTACCTTCATGCCGTGCCGGTAGGGGTGGTCGTTGGCGCCGAGGGAATGGCTTGAGTCGGAGCCTGCTGATACCCGAGCCCGAGCCGGAGACAGAGACCGAGACCGAGCCGGAGACCGAGCCCGAGACCGAGTCCGAGCCGGAGACAGAGACCGAGTCCGAGTCCGAGACCGAGTCCGAGCCCGAGACCGAGCCCGAGTCCGAGTCCGAGTCGGAGACCGAGCCCGAGTCCGAGTCCGAGTCGGAGACCGAGCCCGAGACCGAGTCCAAGTCCGAGACCGAGTAAGAGTCCGGGCTCGAGCCCGAGTCTGAGCCCGAGTCCGAGCCCGACCCGAGAGCGAGACGGAAGATGGAATCCTGAATGCGAGTCGTGGATGGCTTTCGAGGTGTTCCTACGTTGCTCGAACCGGCTCGCGTGGCGTGCATCGGCGACGCTCTCGGGGCAGGATGAGCCTCGTGGCCGATCCGGCGCCGCCCATCGACGGTGCGGAGCGACGGGTGCCTGGGCGTGTCAGGCACCTCGAGCAGGCGCGGCGACGCTGGGGCGGACGCGCGGATCTCTACGTCCGCATGCTGGGGCAGGGGGACGACCTCGCCGACGCCGCGGTCCGGGCCCTCGACGCGCTTGGTCCGGAGCGCGGCCGCGCGTTGCTCGACCGCGCGCTCGCGCTGGGTCGCGAGGCCGTTCCGGATGCGCCGCCCGCTCTGCACGCGCTGCTCGCCCACGTCGAAGAGGTCCCCGCGTGGGTCGATTTCGAACGTCTCGACCACGGGGCGCGCGTCTACTGGCGGACGGGACCGCTCGGCCCCCTCGTGCTGTCGGCGCTCTCGCTCATGAACGGGTACCACGCCTCCGCGGCCGTCAAGCCGCTTCTGTTCACGGGCCGGCTCGACCGCATGGCGCGTCGGCGCCTCGCGGAGACGGGGCGCTACGTCTCCGACGTCTGCGCCGTCGGTTCGTTGCGTCGAGGGGCGCGAGGCTACAGGGCGAGCGTCAAGGTCCGGCTCGTGCACGCGCGTATCCGCGTGGCGCTGCGCCACGCTCCCGACTGGGACACCGCCGCGTGGGGCGTGCCCATCAACCAGGCGGACATGGCCGCCACGATCCATTCGTTTTCGACGGCGGTGCTCTACGGCACGCGGCGCTTGGGCATGCGCTATCGGCCCGACGAGGCGGACGCGCTCGTCCAGCTCTGGCGCTACGCGGGGTACCTGAACGGGGTCGATCCGGCGTTGCTGTCGGCGACCGAGGCCGATGCGCTTGAGTGGGCGGATCTGTTCGATCTCGTCCAACCGGGGCCCGACGAAGGGAGTCTGCGGCTCGCGGCCGCGCTGCGTGCGACCAACCTGGAGCGGGCGAGCGGCCCGCTGCAGCACGCGCTCGCGCCGTGGGTACTGCGCCTGCACGACGGCATCACGCGCGCGACGGCCGGGGACGCGAAGGCCGATGCGCTCGGAATCCCACGAGACCCGTGGCAGGGGAGGCTGGTGGCGGCCACGCGGCTCGTGGTCGGTCTGGCAGAGCGTCTGCGCGAGTGGCTACCGGGAGCCACGACGCTCGCCGCGCAACTCGGCGCGCGCCTCCACGAGGCGGCGGTGCGCGGCGAGTTGCAGGGCATCGAGCCGACCTTCGACATCGGGTCGCGACCGGCGGTCGCGGTCGTCGCGGGCGCGTGAGGCGGGCCGCGGACGAGCGCGTGGGGCGGTGCGCGGGGCCCGCGTTGAAGGTGAGGTCGGAGCCCGAGCCCGAGTTCGAGGCGGAGCCCGAGTCCGAGTCGGAGCCCGGGCCCGGGCGCGAGACTGAGGCCGCG
>JANWZI010000049.1 GCA_025054695.1 Myxococcota bacterium
GGCTGGTCGGGCAGGAACCCGAGCCGCTTGCGGATTTCGTGGGGCTCCGACTCGGCGTCGCGACCCTCGACGCGAATCCGACCGCTGGTCGGCAACAGCATGCAGGCGAGCAGCTTGAGCGTCGTGCTCTTGCCGGCGCCGTTCAGACCGAGGAAACCCACGCACTCGCCCTGCTCGATGCGGAAATCGAGGTCGCGGACCGCGGCGACCGCGCCGTAGTACTTGGTGACTTTCTCGACGGAGATCATGGGTTGGCCCGGGCTCCCCGCGAGGGCGCGCAATGCCTAATCAGCCCGTGGGACTCCGTCAACGGGCTTCGTCGGGGCCCAGAAGCGCCCGCACCACGTCGGCGAATCCCTCCCCCCCGTCCCGCTCGGCGATCCAGCGCGGACGGTGCGTGAATTGATCGAGGACCCGAGCGGTCGCTGCCACCGCTGCGGACAGAGCAAAGGCGGCGAACAGGGGCTCGTCGTTGAGCGAGTCACCCGTGACGAACACGGCGTGCGCCTGGTCCGCGCGACCAACGCCGAGCCAGAGGGCACAGACCTCGGCGAGAGCGGTCGCCTTGTCGTGTCCACCGAACCAAGCGTGCAAGTGAACGCTCGAGACCGTCGTGCGTGCGCCGGCGGCCTCGGCGAACGCGCGCATCTCGGCGATCCGCGATGCCGCGAGCGGCGCGCGTTCCTCGCCCACGTCGAACGCCAGATCGCGCAGCCGCCACGGCTGATCGGACGCGAGGCGCGCGTCGGGGAATGCGCGGAGCATCGCGTCCCGCAAGGCCTCGAGGCGACGTGCGTCCTGTGCGCGTCGATCCGCGTCGGCCTCGGCCCACCACCGCTCGAGGCCGCCCGGACCGCGCCGCAGAGCGAGCGCGCCGTTCTCCGCGATCGCGGCGTCGAGGGGCAGCAGCCGTACCAAGGCGTCGGCGAATCCGGCGGATCGGCCCGTCACGGCCACCGTCCGCAGACCCGCCGCGCGGGCCTGCGCGAGCGCCTCCAGGGCCTCGGGCGCGAGCACGCCGGCCGTCGTGAGCGTGCCGTCGACGTCCGTCGCGAGCACGCGCAGCCGCGGACGCAAGGCCGTGGAGGCGGCCGCGAGCGAAGCCAGGGGCTCGGGACGCGCATCGTCCATCGCGGGCACCTCGTTCGGGCATGCTACGGCACGCGAGCCGCCCGCCGCATCGCGACGTGCGTCCCGTCGTTGAAGCGATGGCCACGGCGTGCGAGCGTCCCGGCTCGCCGTGATCGCGCGCGTGCCCCTTCCCCCGCACTACGTGCGCTGGAACCGCCGCTGGGGCGCGCCCTCCGGTCGGGCGCTCGCGCGCCGTCTCGTCCCGCGCCGCTGGCGCACCTGGCGCTGGTTCGCGCGAGCCTGCGGTCCGTTCGCGTTCCAGGGCAACAACACGACGCGCGAGTTCGAGTACCCGTGGGCGTTCGAGCAGGTCGATCCGCGGCCCGGCCTGCGCGTGCTCGAGATCGGTGGCGGCTACTCGGGCCTCCAGTTCGTGCTCGCGCGGCACGGATGCGACGTCGTCAACGTCGATCCGGGCACCGCGTCTTGGCCCCTGGATCCGGCACGTTTCGACGCGCTCAACCGCGCGTTCGGCACGCGGGTCCAGCTGCGTCGCTGCACGCTCGCGCAGGCTGGGCTACCCGCAGCGAGCTTCGACCGCGTCCTGTCCGTTTCCGTGCTCGAGCATCTCGGCGACGACGAGGCAGCGGAGGTGCTCGACGAGACGCGGCGCGTGCTGCGTCCGGGTGGCCGCTGCGTGCTCACGATCGATCTGTTCCTCGACGTCGAGCCGTTCGCGCGGCGCGAGCGCAACGCGCACGGGCGCAACGTCTCGGTGCGTGCCCTCGTCGAGCGATCGGGCATGCGCCTCGTCCACGGCGATCCGCGCGAGCTCGTCGGCTTTGCCGACTTCGATCCCCAGCGCATCGCCGCCTCGCTCCCGCAGTTCGTCGTGGGGCGTCGCTACCCCGTGCTCGTGCAAACGGTCGTGCTCGAGCGGCCCGCCGACGGCTGAGCGGCGGGCTCGGGCTCCGTCTCGGACCCGGGCTCGGACTCGGGCTCGGACTCGGTCTCGGGCTCCGTCTCGGACTCCGTCTGGGACTCGGCCTCGGACTCTAACGCCCCGACGGCTCCCTCGACGGAGGCTGCCCATCCGTCAGTCGCCGGAGGACGGCCGCAAGAACTCGAGCCGCCACAGCCCCCGGACGAACGCGCGGTCCTCGGCTCCGAGCAGCCCCGTACGCGCTCCGAGAGCGAGAAACGACGGAATGTATGCCAGAATACATATCGACAGACGGGCGGGGGCAGGAAGCGGCAGCGCGAGCGGCAGCAGCGTCGGAAGCAGGGCCGCGGCCGCGACGGGCACGATGCGCCCGAGCCCGCGCCACGGAAGCAGCTGCTCCCACGCGACGCCGAGGGCCCGGCGCAGACGCGCGAGGATGTAAACGGAGGCGACGTAGCCGCCCACGACGCTCGCGACCGAAGCTCCCGTCGCACCCCACGCGAGCGCGAGCGGATAGCTGAGCACGCCGTTGATGAGCAGCGCGAGCAGAACGGTCACGAGCGGAACGCGCGGCAGGCCCAGTGCGAGCGCGATCGAGCCCCACACCGTCACGCGCCACGGCAGCAGCAGTTGCCAGACCCGATACTGCTCGGCGGCGCCGACGTGCTCGGGACCGTACATCGCCTCGAAAAGCGTCGGCGCGTGCAGCTCGACGAACAGGAAGATGGGCAGCACCACGAGCGCCGTCTTCTCGATCGAGCGGTGCCAGCTCCGAAGCAGCGCGGTTCGGTCGGTGCCCGCGAGCGCGACGAAATCGGGCGCGAGGATGCTCGTGACCGCCGTGGCGATCCAGCCGGGCAGCGCGAGCTCGGTCGCGCCGAGGTAGTAGGTGCCATAGGCGGCCTGGCCCGCGAGCACCAGCATGACGACGTAGTTGTCGACGCGCGCGTTGACGATGCCGACGAGCCGCGACAGCCCGATGGGAAGCGCGAACGCGAGCTGATCGCGCCAACCGACCCGTACTGACGCCGGCTCCCCGGCGAGCACCGCGCGCAGCGAGGCGGCCGTCAGCGCCCAACCGAGCACGAACGAGACGAACGCGCCGAGCGAGACGGCCCACAACACGGCGGGCAGGCCGCCGCCCAGCACGAGCGCCGCGAGCACGCCCATGGCGGGCGGCACGCGGACGAGAAGAGAGACGAGCGCCGCGGTGCGCGGCCGGCGACAGGCGAGCAGGACCGAGGGAACGACGGACTGGCCGAGCTCGGCGGTCGCGTAGGGAAGGAGCGCGAGCCGGAGCACGACGTCGTCGACGCCGAGCAGGTTCCGCCTGAGAACGGGCACGAACGCGACCGCTGCGCTCAGCGCGACGCCGGCGACGGCGAGTACCACGCTCGTCCGCACGCCGAGTCGCACGGCCGTGCGCGCCGACCCCGTACGCGCCGAGGCGAAGACGATGCTTTCGGGCAGCCCGAGCTGCGCGATGGCGAGCAGCGCGCCGAGGGTCAGGAAGCGCGCCATGGCGTCCCAGTCGCCGGGGGCGAGCCATCGGACGAGCAGCACCTCGAGGCCCAGGGCGAGCAGCGCGCCGACGACGCGCGTCGACACCATCGCCGTCGCGCCGCGGGCCACGTCGATCCCGCTCAATCGCTTCGGCCCGTGTGCGTGGGGCGGCCCTCGCGTCTCCGACCCGTCCTCGACGGCGAGTGGCGATGCGCCCATCGGGAGGCTCGCCGCCTCGGCCCCGTCGCGTGTTTCACCGCGCCGCGACATCGCGCAGGGTTTCGAGCACGACATGCGTCAGCGGCGGAAGGAGCCGCTCGACGTCCACGCGGGCGAAGTCGCGCCGCCGCGCGCGGTCGAGAAACCGCGCGATGTCGCGCTCCGTGAGCGACTCGAAGCGGCCGGCGCAGCCGACCTCGGCGCGTGCGACGAGCGCCGCGTTGAGGGCCTGTTCGTGGTCGCCCCGACGATGGAGGGCGAGCACGGGCTTGCCGAGCAGGACGCACTCGAACAGCACGTTGCTCCCCGCCGAGGTGACGACCGCGTGCGCGCGACGCAGGTGCTCCGCGAAAGCCGCGCGGTCGAACGGCCGCGCCTGCGACCCGGCGCGTCGCGCGCCGAACACGATCGGGGTCACGCCCCTTGCCCGCAGCATCCGGACGACGTCCTCGCCGTCGTCGTCGCGAAAATAGCCCAGGACGAAACCGTCGTCGGCCACCGGCCCGCGCAAATCGGCGCGTACATCCGGACGGGCCACGCGCACGCCGCGGACGCGCGGGGAGACGGGCAGGAAATGGACCGCGACGCGCGCGTGCGCCAGGTGTGCCGGCGCATGATTGATGCGCTCGCACCACAGACTCGCGCGAGCGAGGCCCGCGGGCAACGCGCACGTCGAAAACACCAGGTCGTGTCCGATCGCGATCGAGGGCCGGCCGAGCAGGCGCGCGGCCAGCAGCGGAGGCTGGTCCCCGTCGCACAATACGACCTCGACGCGTTCGGTCCGAAGTCGGGCCAGCTCGCGCACGGCGCGGCGCGTCCAGTCGACGACGAGAGGCGGGCCGCGTCGGACCGGTTCGATGGGCTCGAGCCGCACGCCGTCGAACGCCTCGACGCCATGCCGCGCGTCGGCGCCCGCCCATACGGTCACCTCGTGACCCTCGGCCGCGAGCGCGCGCACGACCGCCGACATGCGGCTCGCATGGCCGCGCCCCCGTCCGTGTACCCAGCATCCGACGCGCACGCCGTCCTCTCAGCTCGTGCCGGCACCCACGCGGCGCAGCCGGCGCGCGCGTCCGTTCGCCATGGTCCGAATCGCACACGATGCTAGCTTCGCCGCGTGTCCGAGCCGGTGCTGTCGGTCGTCGTGCCCGTCCGCGATCGCACCGGAACCCGGCTCGACAACTGCCTGCGCTCGCTGCGCTGGCAGCGGGACGTGGGCGGGCCCGTCGAAATCGTCATCAGCGACTACGGCAGCGACCCGCCGCACGCGGAGGCCATCGACGCGCTCGCGCGCCGTCACGAGGCCCGCGTCGCCCGCACGCCCCGCGTGGGACTGTGGAACCGTTCGCGTGCGCTCAACGTCGGGATCCGCGCCGCGGGCGCCCCGCACGTGTTGTGCACCGATGCGGACATGATTTTCGCGCCGGATTTCCTCGCGACGGTGATCGGCGTGCTGCGCGACGAGCCGCGCGCGTTCGTGCTGTGCCGTTGCCGCGATTTGCCGCCCGAGGTGCCCGAGCAACCCTGGACGGTGGACGATTTCCCCTCGCTGCTCGCGCGCGCGCGCTGGCGGCACGCGCTGGGCGTCGGGGCCTGTCAGGCCGCCGCGCGGGCGTTCTTCGAGCGCGTGCGAGGCTACGACGAACGCTACGTGCACTGGGGCTACGAGGACCGCGACATGGTCGCGCGCGCCGAGCGCGCCGGATTGCGTATCGTCTGGATCCACGAACGCACGAGCATGCTGCATCAGTGGCATCCGACGACGAAGGGTGACCGTCCGTGGTGGCGCCAGATCAACAAGCTGCGCTTCTTCCTGACGCGCCGCGTGCTCGTCAAGAACCCCGGCGGTTGGGGGTGCGTCGCCGACGGCTGACGGAGTCCGTGTGCACGGCACGTTTGGACGGGGATCGATGTGCCCTCGGGTCTCGGTCTCGGTCTCGGACTCGGACGCGGACCCCGGCACGGTCTCGGGCTTGCACTCGGTCTCCGACTCGGTCTCCGAGTCGGACGCCGACTCGGGCTCGGGCTCGGACCCACAGCCGCGGACCGATCGCGCGAACGAACCCCGCGATCGCGGATCAGGCCGCGCCCTCGGCGAGCGGCTCCTCGCGCGACGTGACGCGACGCGGCTGCAACCCCGCGACGGGCACGGGATCCGGCAGCGCGGTCCAGCCCGGCGGTCGCGCGCCGTTGCGGTTGAGCCGCGCGGGGGGACGCAGCAGGCCCAGGCCCCCAAGCGCGACGTGAATGAAGGCCCAGCGCCCGAGCAGCCGAATCTCGTGGCCGCGGGTGCGCGCGCGGGCCCGCTCCGCGGCCGTGGCCTCGCAGTGCCGTCGTGCCTGCGCGAAGGCCGCGAAGTACCGCTCGACGCACACGCCCGGATCGCAACGATGCCGGGCCCGCCGCGCCGCCGCCTCGCCGAGCGCCCGACGCCGCGCCGGCTGCAGCACGCGCAGGATCTGCTCGCCGAATTCGCGGTCGGCCGCCTCGGCGTCCGGCCCCGGGGCGACGAGCACGCCCGTGCGCCCATGCTCGACCTGCTGCGCGACGCCCATCGCGTCGTCGAATGCCACGACGGGCAGGCCGCACCACATCGCCTCGCTGACGACCTGACCGTAGGTGTCGCTGAGCGAGGCGTAGACGAACACGTCCGCGTGCCGGTACCACGTCGACATCGACAGCAGAGGCTGCTCGCCGGGGAAGAAGACGCGGTGCGCGACGCCCAGCCGCTCGGCGCGCGCACGAAATGCGTCGTGGTCCGGTCCGTCGCCGACGAGCGTGAGCGTGGCGGTCGGGTGCGCGGGCGCGACGACGCGCGCGAACACGTCGATCAGCCTCGCGAGTCCCTTCTCACGAACGTGCCGGCAGACGCACAGCAGCCGGCCGCCGGGGACGGCCTCGGGCGCGAACGGGTCCGGGCCCGGCGCGCGGTCGAAGATGCGGGGCTCGACCGCGCGCGGAATGACGAAGATGGGCACGCGCACGCCGCGGCCTTCCCAGTAGCGTGCGAGGCCCTCGGAGAGCACCACGAGCCCATCGCTGCGGTTGTAGACGTCGACCGCCACGCGCTCGACGTACGGGACCAGTCCATCGCGGAAGACGGCGTGCGCCCACTCGAACCGGTGCAGCGCGTCCGGCAGCAGGACGTTGTATACGCTCGGCAGGTGCACGGTGTTGACGCACACGAACGGCACGTCGTGGAACGCGCGCAGCCAGACGCCGAGCTCCATCAGCTCCGAGGTGGACTGCCCCAGCACCACGTCGAAGCGGCGGCGCGCCACCTCGTGCAGGTGCGCGCGGCTCGGTAGCGGCAGGTGCACGCCGGGGTGGTTGCGCAGCGGAATGCTCGGAAGCGCCAGATGGCTCGGCGGCAGCTCGTCCGGCGTCGCCTGCGCATCGGCCGGGCCCAGCACCGTCACCTCGACCCCGCGCGCGCGCAGCTCGCGATGCAGGAACTGGGAGGCGAAGCTCGAGCCATTGGCGTAGGGGATGCGCACGTAGTCGTTGAGGATGGCCACGCGCGCGGGCCAACTCGGAACGTTCGCGGACGAGGCGAGACGAAGGGATCGGGACATGCGAATCGTCGACCTTGCGGAGTTCTATTCAGAGCGCGGCGGTGGCGTGCGCTCCTACCTCACGAAGCAGATGCGCTGGGCTGGGGAGCACGGCCACGAACTCGTGGTCGTCGCGCCCGGTCCGAAGGACGAGACGGTGACGATGCCCGGCGGCCGCGTCGTGCGGTACGCCGCGCCGCCGATGCCGTACGACCCGACGTACCACGTGCCGTGGCGAGTCGACAGAATGCGACAGGTCGTCCGCGCGCTCGCCCCCGACGTGCTGCAGGTCTCGAGCCCGTTCGTGCCCGCGCTCGTCGCGCGAAGCATTCGCGACGTACCCGTGCGCGCGTACGTGCACCACTCGGACCCCATCAACTGCTACGTGCGCCCGCTCGCCGCGCGGATGCCGCCCGCCCTCGCCGATCGGCTGCTCGGCACGGCGTGGGACTGGCTGCGCGCGGTCTGCGACGGCTTCGACGTGGTGGTGGTGGCCGGTCACGGCTTGCGACGGGAGCTCGAGCAATGGGGGTGCCAGCGCGTGCGCGCGGTGCCCTTCGGTATCGAACACGAGCGATTCGGTCCAGAACACGGCAGTCTGGAGCTTCGTCGCCAGCTCCTGGGACCGCTCGCCGACGACCCGGCGGCCAGGCTGCTGGCCATCGCCGGACGGCTCGCGGCCGACAAGCGTCAGGCGATGCTGGTTCAGGCCGTGGTGGAGGTCGCCCGTCGCAGGCCCGTGGCCCTCGTCGTGCTCGGCGACGGTCCGGAGCGCGAGCGCCTGCGCAAGCTCGCGCATCCGTTGCCCGCCGCGACGTTCCTGCGTTTCACCAAGGATCCCGAGGAGTACGCCACGCTCCTCGCATCGGTCGACCTTCTCGTGCACGGAAGCGCCTGCGAGACATACGGCTTCGTCTTGGTCGAGACGCTCGCGAGCGGCACCCCCATCGTGGTTCCCGACGAGGGCGCCGCGGCGAGCCTTGCGCCTCCTGGCGCCTCGGTCGTTTACGCAGCCCGGGGCGGGCCGCCCGCCGTCGCCGAGGCCATCGAGCGAGCCCTTGAAATTCCACGCGATGCGGCGCGAGACGCGGCCGTGCGGGCAGCTCGTGCCCAGCCGCATCTCGACGAGCACTTCGCCGCGCTCGTGGCGGCGTACGACGAGATTCGCGCGTCTCGCGGAGGGGGTCAGGGGAAGCCGAACCAGGGCACCGAGATCGGGGACGTGTTGCAAGATCGCCACGCCCCGTGACTCGCGCGCTACAGGGCGACACCGCCCTCGGAGACACGCTCGCCGCACGTGGGCGTGAGGTCCGCACGAGGCGCGAGGTCGTGGGGCGACTGGCCCGAGCGCAACGCGGAGCGCACAGTGCGGCGCGCGCCATGCGAACGCTGCTGCTGCTGAGTCGACACTTTCCACCGCGGTTCGACGTCGGTGGGAAGCGCGCCTATCGCTTCGCGCGTCATCTGCCGCGATTCGGGTGGCGGCCCGTCGTGCTGACCGCGCCGATTCCGAACGGCCCCGTCGACCCGACCGCCGGACTGCCGCTGCCGCCGGAGGCCATCGTCGTGCGCCGCTATCATCCGCGTCCGTGGCCACGCGGCGGGCCACGCGATTCGGACGGAACGCTCGCCGAGCCGACACGCGCGCGGCGCGACGCCGACCGTGGCGCTCTTCCGTGGCTGCGCGCACGCCTCGCGACGCCGCTCGACGCCGACCTGCTGCTCGTTCCGTACATAGCGGGCGTCGTGCGAACGCTTCACGCGCGCTGGCGCTTCGACGCCGTCTTCGCCACGAGCAGCCCGTACTCGACGCTCCTGCTCGGAGCCGTCGCGCGCGCGGTGACGGGCGCGCCGCTGTGCCTCGATCTGCGCGATCCGTGGTCGCTCAACTTCCTCCAGCGCCGCCGTCCCGCGTGGGTCCGACGCGTCGAGGCCGCCCTCGAGCGCGTGCTGCTGCACTCGGCCGATCGAGTCACCTTCACGTCGGAGGCGACGGCCGCGGCGTACCGCGAGGCGCTGGGGCTCCCGGCAGAACGCGTCCGCTGCATCTACAACGCCTTCGACCCCGAGCAGCGCCCGGCGCGGGCACGCCCCGATCCGCACGAGCCGGTCTGCCTCGTCCACTTCGGCAACTGCTACGGCGAGCGGACGCTCGAGCCGGTTCTGCGCGCGCTCGCGCGGATCGTCCAGCGCCGACGACTGGGCCCTGCCGACGTGCGCCTGCTCAACCTGGGACGTGTTTCGGCCGCGGACCTCGAGCTCGCCCGCCGACTCGGAATCGGGGCCCTGTTCGAGTGGCGGCCCGTCGTGCCCTACGAAGAAGGCCTCGTGCTGCTCGCGCGGGCGGATCTGGCCATCCTGCTTTCCTACGGTCGCGAAACGCTCTTCGTACCGGCCAAGTTCTTCGATTACCTGCTCGCGGGCACCCCGATGCTGTGCGTCGCGGAGCCGTCGGAACTGACTACGCTCGTCGAGCGGACGCGCACCGGACGTTACGCGTCCCCCGACGACGTCGAAACGATCGAGCGCCTCGTCGAAGAGGCGATCGACCGGCACCGCTCGGGACGAGATCCGCCACCTCGTGACGAAGCCGCAGTCGCGGAATACGAAGCGCCGCGCGCCGCGGCCCGGCTGGCCGCACTCCTCGACGAGATGGTGCGCGACCGCCTCACGACCGGATGAGGCGGCTCGTCGTTCGGCCTCGCGCCCGGACTCAATCTCGGTCGCGGACTCGGACCCGGTCTCGGTCGCGGTCTCGGTCGCGGACTCCGACTCCGACTCGGACTCGGGCTCCGACGCGAACTCCGGCTCCGGGCTCGAGGCCTTCAGTCGCCGAACAGCACGCGCAGGGCGCGCCGGATCGGGTCGTAGAAGCGATCCGCGACGCGCTCCTTGAGGGGAATGATCGCGTTGTCGGTGATCGTGATGTGCTCCGGGCAAACGACCGTGCAGCACTTGGTGATGTTGCAGTACCCGATGCCGTCGCGGTGCCGCAGATCGGCGAGCCGGTCCTCGGTGTCGAGCGGATGCATCTCGAGCGCCGCGGCGTACACGAAGAAGCGCGGACCGATGAACTCGGCGTGCTTGTCGTGGTCTCGGAGCACGTGGCAGACGTTCTGGCACAGGAAGCACTCGATGCACTTGCGGAATTCCTGAACGCGATCGACGTCTTCCTGGTCCATGCGCCAGGTGCCGTCCGCGGCGTCGGGTTTGCGCGGCCGGAACGGGCGGATCTTCTTCTTGACCTCGTAGTTCCAGCGCACGTCCGTCACCAGGTCGCGCACGAGCGGGAACGCCGCCATCGGCTCCACTGTGATCGGCTCGTCCGCGGGCAGCTGGTCGATGCGCGTCATGCACATCAGGCGCGGCATGCCGTTGACCTCGGCCGAGCAGCTGCCGCACTTGCCCGCCTTGCAGTTCCAGCGAACCGCGAGGTCCGGCGCCTGCGTGGCCTGCACGAGGTGGACGGCGTCGAGCACGACCATGCCCTCGTCGACGTCGGCGACGTAGTCGACGAACCGGCCGTCGTTCCGGTCGCCACGCCAGATGCGAAGCGTCACGCGACGTGTCGGGTGCGCCGTCATTTCTGCTCCTCGATGATCCGCGTGAGCTCCTCGGGCATCGGCGCCAGCGGCCGGCGCTCGAGCTGCATCGTGCCGTCGGCCGCCTTGCGCACGACGAGATTGAAGGCGCCGTACTGCGGATCCTTATTCGGGTAATCGTCGCGGAAGTGCCCGCCGCGACTCTCCTTGCGTTCCAGGGCCGCCCGTGTGATGGCCTCCGAGACGGTAAGCAGCGGCTCGAGGTCGAGCGCCGTGTGCCATCCCGGGTTGTACTCTCGGTTGCCGCCGACACTAACGTTGCGTGCGCGCTCGCGCAGGCGCGCGATGCCCTCGAGGGCCCGAAGCAGCTCGGCCTCCGTGCGGACGATGCCCACCAGGTCCTGCATGAGGTCCTGCAGCTCGCGCTGCAGCGCGTAGGGATTCTCGCCGCCGTCGCGCTCGAACGGGGCGAGCGCCTCGGCGGCCGCTCGCTGGATGTCATCCTCGTCGAGGGTCGGATCCGAGACCGAGCGGGCGTATTGGGCCGCGTACAGCCCGGCCCGGCGGCCGAAGACGAGCAAATCGGAGAGCGAGTTGCCGCCGAGGCGATTGGCGCCGTGCAGCCCGGCGGCCACTTCGCCCGCGGCGAACAGCCCCGGCACGTCGCTCATCTGCGTCTCCGGGTCGACGCGAACGCCACCCATGATGTAGTGGACCGTGGGGCCCACCTCCATCGGCTCGACCGTGATGTCGATGCCCGCCAGTTGCTTGAACTGGTGGTACATGCTCGGCAGCTTGCGCCGGATGTGCTCGCGCGCGGCGTCGCCGAGCTTCTCGCGAATCCACGCGATGTCGAGATACACGCCGCCGTGCGGCGAGCCGCGACCGGCCTTGATCTCGCGGTTGATGCAGCGCGCGACGTGGTCGCGCGTGAGCAGCTCCGGCGGCCGCCGTGCGTTCTTGTCACCGATGACGTAGCGCCAGCCCTCGTCCGGGTCCGTGGCCGTCTGGTTCCGGTAGTTCTCGGGGATGTCGTCGAACATGAAGCGGTGGCCGTCCCGGTTGCGCAGCACCCCGCCCTCGCCGCGCACCCCCTCGGTGACGAGCACGCCGCGCACGCTCGGCGGCCAGACCATCCCCGTTGGATGGAACTGCACGAACTCCATGTCCATCAGGCTCGCGCCCGCGTGATAGGCGAGCGCGTGCCCGTCGCCCGTGTACTCCCAGCTGTTGCTGGTGATGCGGTAGGCGCGCCCGATGCCGCCCGTCGCCAGGACCACCGCGCGCGCGCGGAAGACGACGAAGCGCCCCCGCTCGCGCTCGTAGCAAAGCGCGCCGGCGATGCGTTCACCGTCCTTGAGCAGCCGGAACGCCGTCGTCTCCATGTGGAAGTCGATGCCCTGGTGCACGCCGTGGTCCTGCAGCGTGCGGATCATCTCCAGGCCCGTGCGGTCTCCGACGTGCGCGAGACGCGGATAGCGATGACCGCCGAAGTTGCGTTGGAGGATGCGCCCGTCCGCCGTGCGGTCGAAGAGCGCGCCCCACGCCTCCAGCTCGCGCACGCGCTCGGGCGCCTCCTTGGCGTGGATCTCCGCCATCCGCCACTGGTTGAGGTACTGCCCTCCGCGCATCGTGTCGGCGAAGTGCACCTTCCAGCTGTCCCGATCGTCGACGTGGGCCAGCGCGGCAGCCATGCCGCCTTCGGCCATCACCGTGTGCGCCTTGCCGAGCAGGGATTTCATCACCACCGCCGTCCGCGCTCCGGCCGCCGACGCCTCGATGGCGGCGCGCAGGCCCGCGCCGCCGGCGCCGATGACGAGCACCTCGCAGTCGTGTCGCTCGTAACCGTGGGCCATCGTCACAGGATCCGGATGTCGCGGATGACGCCCATGGACAGCAGCCGCACGTACACGTCGCAGCTCCAGACGGTGAACAGCGAAAGCCAGGCGAAGAGCATGTGCCGGCGGTTGAGGCGGCTGCAGCCCTGGTAGCAGGCCCGCCCGATCGCGCTCTTGGGCAACACGTCGCGCCGTCCTCCGAGCAGGTGCCGCATCGAGTGGCAGCCGAACGTGTAGCCGGCGATCAGCACGATGTTGACCGCGAACAGAACCGTCCCCACGCCGATGCCGAACCCGTCCTCGAACTGGGTCGCGAGGTAGACGTCGTACGCGAGGAATCCGACGACGACGACCGACAGGTACAGGAAGTAGCGGTGGACGTTCTGCAGGATCAGCGGCCAGCGGTGCTCGCCGCGGAAGCGCCGGCCCCGCAATCCGGGCTCTCCGACGGCACACGCGGGCGGATCGGCCCAAAACGCCTTGTAGTACGCGCCCCGGTAGTAATAGCAGGTGAACCGGAAACCGGCGGGGATCGCGAGGATCAGAAGGGCCGGGGAGAACGGCGCCCACGACGGCCACCACTCGGGCTTGGGTCCGAACAGGGCGTGGCGCGAATCGCCGAACAGCACGGGCGAGTAGAAGGGCGAGAGGTACGGCCCCCACTCGTAGTGCGCGTCGACGAAGACGCGTTGCGTCGCGTACGCGACAAACGCGGTCAGGACGAGGAGCGTGAAGAGCTGAAACGCCCACCAGGAATCGGTACGCCGCGTCTCGAGGAAAACGCGGAGACGGCGCGGCGCGCCAGCGGCCTCGGACATCGGAGCCAACCTCGCTCGTGCCGCGCACGACCCGGCGCGGCGCGCGGACGGTACTGCCCCCGCATGCGGATGGCAAGCGCGTCGAGCGCCGTCACTGCACCTGCTCGAGCGAGGACAGGTCGGGCAACTCGTCCAAGTTGGGCACGAGCGCGATCTCGATGCGTCGGTTCTGCTGGCGACCCTCGGGCGTGTCGTTCGACGCGACGGGCTGCGTGTCGGCGTACCCCGCGGCGCTGATGCGCTCCGCCGACACGCCGCTGGCGACGAGGAAGCGCGCGACATTGACGGCACGCGCGGCGGACAGCTCCCAGTTGCTGGGGAAGCGACGCGAACGAATCGGCACGTTGTCGGTGTGGCCGCACACCTGGAAATGGCGATTGGGGATGGAGGCGAGGACGCGTGCGACCTCCGCGAGCGTGGCCTCGCCCTCGCGCTTGATGTCGGCCTCACCCGAATCGAAGAGGATGCCCTCGGGCAGCTCGACGACCATTCGGCCGCGCTGGATCCGCACGCGCAGCCGACCCTCCTGGATCATCGCGCGGAAGCGCTCCAGCATCCCACGGAACGTCGCGAGCCGCGCCTGCGCCTGTCGCTCGCGCGCACGCAGCTCGTCCAGCGCCCGGCGCGTCTCATCGAGCGACGACTGCAGGTTGGCGCGGTCGCCCTCGAGCTGCTCGACGCTCTGACCGAGGGCGCGCAACCGAGCGCTCAGGTCGCCGTTCTGTCGTTCGAGCTCCTGCAGCCGTCGTTCGAGCGCGGCGCGCTCGCCGCGAGCCTGCTCGAGCTCGGCCGACAGGGCGCGCACGCGCGCGACCTGCGCGTCGTATTCGGCTTGCGAAGGGCCGCACGCGAGAAGCGCGAGGCACGTGGCGATCACCATGCCGAAACGCGCGCTGACGGTGACTCGGGCCACGCGGAGAGGGTTCGAGTGCCGGCGTGCCTGCATGGGTCCTCCGGTCGGGCGGCCTACGAGAGAGGCCGCCACGCTGTCAAGGCCCAGAGCGGTCAGCGGTTCGAGACGATCGGATTTCCATGCCGTTTCGCGAAACCTCGGGGGATTCTCAGAAATAGCTGTAAAATCAATACCTTGGAAGTGTGATACCAGTTCCGCATCAATGCATGTTAAGTTATGTATGATTTAGGTGATTTTTTGCTTGACATGGTGAGTGACGTGACACTACGCTACAAGACTCGAAGGGAGGCCGTGGTGGGCTCCCGTAACGGAGGTAGGTAACGATGGCTGGCAAGAAGAAGGCGAAGAAGAAGGCGGCGAAGAAGGGCGGCAAGAAGGGGAAGAAGGCGGCCAAGGCCGCTCCAAAGAGAAAGGCCGTCCGCAAGGCGAGCCGCAAGGCCGCCCCCAAGGCGGCCAAGGCGAAGAAGGCTCGCCCCGCCGCCGTCCCCGAGGCTCCGCCCTCGTCGCCCGTCGGCGTGCCGACGTGATGTGAGGCGCGATCCGCCAAGGCTCGTCGTCGCGGCGCGATCGCCCTCCAGGCGAATGAGGAATGACCCCGTGAGTGGGTCTGGAGTCATCGAGGAGTTGCCAGGAGAGATGTAGTTTCACGCTTCGCTTCCGCTCGAAGCGGTGTGTGAGGGTCGCCCCGCCGGACACCGCGTGCGGGGCGATTCGTATTTTTTCGCCGCGCGTCGTGGCACCGCGCGGCCTCGCGACGAAGTGAAGGCGAGGGCGGCGGACCGTCAGCGTTCGCGCTCGTCGCCTTCGTCCTCGTCGTCTTCCTCGTCTTCGTCGTCCGATGGGTCGGGATCGTCCTCCCACGACTCCTCGTCGTCATCGTCCGCGTCGGCCGGCTCGTCGTCGGGCTCGTCGTCGACCCACGCCGCTTCCTCGTCCTCGGACGCACCATCCTCGCCACCGTCGTCGTCACGTGACGACTCGAGCCTGTTTCCAGAGAGGGACTGCGAGACGATGCGCGCGAGCGTCGTCGCCTCCCGCAACGAAGACGGTGAATCGATCGCGACGAGTCCCTCGTCGCACGCCAGCTCGGCGAGCGCGACCGCCGCGCTCTGGAGCGCCTCGGTACCGAAGCGACGGCGCGCGCCCCCGGCACGCAACCGTGCATAGGCCGTCGGGCCACCGGGACGGGGAGCGGACGGATCGAGGGGATCGTAGGCGAACAGTACGCCCATGCGTGCGGCCTGCTCGGCCACCTCGTCGGGCTCCCACAGGCCCGTCGGCGCCCAGACGGTGAGCCGCCCCGCATCCGAGATGCGCTCGAGCAGCACCGCGAGCCGCTCGCGGTCGCGCAGGCTCGTCGAGACTTCGGAGCCCGTCGGCACAACGACCGCGCGCGCCCGAAGGGCGCTCGCCGCGTCGCGGATCCACGTGACGACGTCGTCGAGCTCGGGACCCGGACGCAGCGGAGCAACGTGCTCGGCCCACAACGTCCTCGGGGCGACGAGCGCGACCCGGAAGTCCTCGCCGAGCCGGGCCCGCGAGCGAGCGAGGGTCGCCGGCCGCGGCAGCGGGCGACGCGGCGCGACTTCGGCGAACGGGAGTCGCGCCGCGTAGCGGCGGCCCGGGACGCGGTCGAGGCACGATCCGACGATCCAGGTGCTCATGGCGAGGGCCGACGGTAGTCCCGAGGCGGCCGTCGAGCACGCGGACGGTCGCGCCCGCTCGCGGGCGACCGACGGCACGGGCGCGCGAAGTGTGGTCGCGACGCCGCATCGGAGATACCCTGCGGGGCGTGCGCACGAGTTGGCCGTCGCTCGTCGTGGTGCTGGCCGTCGGCTGTGGCGAGAAGCTCCCGGTGTTCCGCGATCCGCCGCGGGACGCAGGCATGACGTGCACTGCATCGGGCGGCGGCGACATGGACGGCGGAGCGGACGCCGCAAGGGGTCACGCCTCGGGCCGCTGTCCGGAAGGTCAGCTGTGCCTGAGCGGACGGTGCTTCCCGCG
This sequence comes from Myxococcota bacterium, assembly GCA_025054695.1. Classification (GTDB taxonomy): domain Bacteria; phylum Myxococcota_A; class Polyangia; order Polyangiales; family JANWZI01; genus JANWZI01. Next base: position 16,406 of record JANWZI010000049.1, read on the forward strand.
ATGCGAGTCGGACGAGGACTGCGCGATCGGCGAGCGGTGCACCACCGAGGGAGCGTGCGCCCCGTCCACGCTGCCGCCCGCCGACGCGGGTCCGCGGGACGCGAGCGCAGACGGGGGTATCGATGCGGGAGCGTGCGGCACGGCCATGTGCGAGGGCACGACGCCGTTTTGCGATCCGCTCTCGGGCCGATGCGTGCAATGCCGGTCGCGCGACGACTGCGGGGGAGCGACACCCATCTGCGAAGTTGCATACGGCACGTGTCGGGCCTTCACGGCCGCGCGGTTGTGCGGTCCTTGCAACACGGACGCCGACTGCACGGGCGTCGGGCGCTGCGTCGGGCGCGACAGTCCGCGCGAGCGCGTGTGCATGCGCGATTGCCCCGACGCCGGGGGGTGCCCGCGCGGCTTCCTGTGCCGATCCGGCCTGTGCACGCCCATCGGTTCGTGTACGGGCTTTCTCGCGGGGCTGGAGTCGCGTGCGTGCGCGAGCGACGCGGAGTGCGTGCCCATCGGAGCCAGCGCGGCGAGCGGTCAGTGCACAGGGAGCGGTGGGACGATGGGGATCTGCCGCATTCCGTGCGGCACGGACATGCATTGCCCCGACGGATGGTCTTGTCGCGGCGAATTCTGTTCCTGCGAGGACCGCTGCTGATCGTACGTCGCTCGCTGCGAGCGAGGAGTCAATCGCGCAGGCGTGTCAGCGGGCGGCGGGTGACGAGGTGGAAGCGCATGGCGAGAACGACGGCGACGAACCCGAGCCCCGTCGTCAGGCCCCACCAGACTCCGAGGACGCCGAGCCCGGCCGGGAACGCGAGCCCCGTGCCGAGAGGCAAACCGAGCGCGTAGTAGCCCAGCGCGTTGGCGACGAGGGGCGCACGCAGATCGCCCGCGCCGCGCAGGGCTCCGGCGGCGATCACCTGCACTCCGTCGAACACCTGGAACGCCGCGGCCACGAGCAGCAGCGGGGCCGCGGCGCGGACCAGGTCCGGGGACGTGACGATGCGGCTCGCGAGCCACTCGGGGGCAAGCGCGAGCAGCAGGCCGCACGCGCCCATGAATCCCCCGCCCACGAGCATCGCGACGATCCCGGCGAGGCGCGCGGCCCGCGGATCGCCGCGGCCGACGGCATGTCCCACGCGCGTGGCTGCCGCGGCGCCGAGCGCGAGCGGTACCTGGAAGGTGAGCGCGGCGAGCGTGACGGCGACGCCGTGCGCCGCGAGCGGTAACGGTCCGAGCAGGCCGGCGAGCACGTTTGCGAGCACGAATGCTCCCACCTCGGCGGCGAGGGTTCCGCTCACGGGGAGACCCAGCCGGGCCATCCGTACCAGTCGAAGCAGATCCGGTCTGCGTCGCACGGCGACGGGGCAGCCCGCGCGAACGGTGCGCGTCGCGCACAGCACGACGCCCGCCTGGGCCACCGTGGCCAGCGAGGGGGCGAGCGCGGCACCCAGCGCGCCCAGGGCTGGCAGCCCAGCCGGTGGGAGTCCCATCGCGACGAGGCCCGCATCGCCGAGCACGAGCAGCAGCGATGCGGGGACGTTGACGGCATTGGCGACGAGTACCGAGACGATCATCGGGCGACCGATTCCGTAGGCCGCCAAGTGCCGCCTTCCGACGATCGTCAGCAGGAAGGCGGGCAGACCCGGAATTCGGCCCAGAAGGTAACGGCCCGTTTCGCGCGCCACGTCGGCGTCAAGCCCCACGAACGGCAGAACGCCGTAACCGGTCACGACGAGAAGAAGCACGACCGGAAACGAGGCGAGCACGGCGAGCCACGCGCCCTGCCACAGCAGCGTGCGCGCCCGATCGTGCTCGCCGGCACCGACGGCCTGCGCGACGAGCGGATCGAGGCCGAGCGTCACACCGAGCGCGAAACTCGTCAGGCCGAAATAAATTCCGCCGCCGAGGCCGACGGCTCCGACGGTGACGGCGTCCAGTCGCCCGGCGACGAGCATCGCGACGAACGCGAGCGCCTGGTTGCCCAGATACGTGAGGATGAGCGGGCCCCCGATGCGGAGCAGCGCGGACGTCTCGGCGGACCACGTCGACGCGGTCGCGCGATGCAATTCGTCGGAGTCGACGTGCACGGTGCGTACCGTGCCCTCAATTCAACCGGCCTCGTCCGCTCGCGACGCGGCGGCGGCGCCCAGTACCAGCCGCTCGGCGTCCCGCACGTCGTCGAGCAGGTAGCGGGCGAGCAGTTCTTCGCGCTCCGCCTCCGACAGATCGCCAGGGCGGTCGTGCATGAGGGCGAACAGCAGGACGGCCGCCGCGACCGACACGTTGAGGCTCTCGACCAGCCCGCGCATCGGGATCGCGCACGTCGCGTCGGCGTGCGCACGCATCCAGTCGCTCGGCCCGCGGTGCTCGTTGCCCAGGACGAGCGCCACACGCGGCCACTCGCGCACCTGCTGGGGGGACCGTGCGCCTGCGGGCTCGGCGAGCACGATGCGGTACCCGCGCGCGCGCAGGGCCTCGATCGGAGTCTCGGGCTCCGTGTGTCGCTCAATCTCGAGCCAGCGGTCGACGCCGCGCGAGACGCGCTGCGCCACGCGGAAGCGTCGTGCCGGATCGACGACGTGCACTTCGAGCACGCCGAAGGCCTCGGCGGACCGGAGCACCGCGCTCGCGTTGTGCGGATCGGCGAAGTCCTCGAGGACGAGGACCACGCCGCGCGTGCGCGCCGCGATGGAAGTCCGGATCCGCTCGAGCCGGCGCGGCGTCAGCAGCGGACCGAGCACCTGCACGATGCGCGAGGGCGGAGCGGGCAGCGCGCGACGCGGGGCAGGTTCGCGACACGCGGGGTCGTCGCGCCGCACGGAGACGCTCAGCCGTCGTGCCGCCGAGGCGCGACCGCTCCCAGACGGTCGACGACGTCGCTCACCTCGGTGGCTTCGTCCGCCGACGTGGCGTCGCCGGAGGCGGCGAGCCCCGGCTCGTGCCATCCCGACGTGATCGTCGCGTCCCCCGCCTCGTCGAAGCAGGCATCGGCGAGGCCGAGCCGCGCGCTGCGCAGCGCGTCGAGCATCGCGGCGGCGCTTGGGTACCGATCGTCCGGCTCGAACTGCAGCGCGCGCATCACGACCGACTCGATCGCGGTCGGAAGGCCGGGGCGCAGCGAGCTCGGTGGAAGCGGTCGGCTGTGCAGGATCTTCACGAGCAACGCGTTGTAGCTGTCGGCCCGGAACGGAACGCGCCCGGTGAGCGCCTCGTACAGCAGCACCCCAGCGGCCCAGATGTCGACGCGCCGGTCGACCTTGCGCTCGCCTCGCGCCTGCTCGGGCGCCAGGTAGTACGGCGTACCGACGACCGACCCGGTCATCGTGAGGCTGAGGGTGTTCTCGTCGACGCTCTTGCTGACGCCGAAATCGAGGATCTTGACGAGGGGTTCCGCCTGACCGGGGCGACGAACCAAGAAGACGTTGTCCGGCTTCAGGTCGCGGTGGACGATGCCACGCTCGTGCGCGGCTCCGAGCCCCTCCAGCACCTGCTCGCCAATGCACAACACCTCCCCCAGCGGAAGCGCTCCGAGCAGCTCGATCCGATGCGCGAGCGTCTCGCCCTCGAGTAACTCCATGACGAGGTACGGGGTGCCATCGGGGAGCTGTCCCAGGTCGTAGACCTCGACGACGTTCGCGTGGCCGAGGGAGCCCGCGATGCGCGCCTCCCGCATCAGGCGCCGGGAGGCGGCGCTGCCCGGCTCGTGGCCTCGAAGCAGGACCTTGATGGCGACGGGTTTCTCGATGCGCGTGTGCACGGCGCGGTAGACCGCCCCCATGCCGCCACGGCCGATGAGCGATTCGATGCGGTAGCGACCGTCGACGAGCTGATCGAGGTACTGCTCGACCGAGGAAGTCGCCTCGACACGAGGCTCGCTCGTGCGGGGCGCAGGCCGGGCTGCCGCAGGCAGGGGCGGCACGGTCGGGACACGCGCGCGCCGCACGGGCTCGATGGATTGCCCGGTCGCCTCGCACACGCGAGCGTCGGCCTCGTGGGGCATGCCGCAGTGCTTGCAGCGGATGAATCGCTCGTGGCTCACGCGGCGTCCTTGTCCTCGGGCGCAGCTCGAGGTTACGCCCGCGAGGGTGTCTCGACAACGCGCGAGGCCAGCGAGGCCACGATCCGCCGGGGGGCGGCGCACGCGACACGATCGCGTCGCCGTCTGCAACCGCACGAGCGCACGAGAACGTCGCGTTACGGCGCAACCGCGTGCGTCCACGGGCGATTCCATTCGCCAGCGCGACGCCGAGTCGGAAGCCGAGTCCGAGTCCGAGTCCGAGACCGAGGCCGACTCCGAGCCCGAGCCTGAGTCCGAGGCCGAGCCCGAGACCGAGGCCGGTTCCGAGTCAGCGTCCGGGAACGAGCCGAAGCGGGCACCACGTCGCGACGTACAGGCCGCTGGTCGCACACGGCCTGCGTCGGTACGTTCGTCCGACGTGGACGAGCACGAGGCGGTCCGCAGAGCGTTGTGCGAGGCGGCGCGCTGGCTTTACGAGCGCGGCCACAATGCGCCGCGCGACGGAAATCTCTCGATCCGCGTCGACGAGCGCCTCGTGCTGTGCACCCCGTCCGCACGTCACAAGGGCCGGCTCGTTCCAAACGACGTCGTCCGCGTGCGATGGCCCACGGGCGATCCGCTCGACGAGGGTCGCCGCCCTTCGGGCGAGCTCGCCATGCACCTGGCCATCTACGCGGCGCGACCGGACGTCCGGGCCGTCGTCCACGCGCACAGTCCGCTCAGCGTCGGCCTGAGCCTCGCGGGCGTGTCGATGGACCCGCCGCTGGTGCCCGAGGCGGTGGTCGCTCTCGGCTCGATTCCGACGGTCCCTTACGCGCCTCCGGGCTCCGAGGCTCTGGCGCGCGCCGTCGCGGCGGCTCTCCGGGACGCGGACGCCGCGGTGCTCGAGCGCCACGGCCCCGTCACGGTGGGTCGGGATCTCGACGAAGCGATCGAGCGGCTCGAGGTGGTGGAGCACACCGCGCGCATCACGCTCGCGGCGATCGCGGCCGGCGGGGCCACACCGATGAGCGCGGACGAGGTCGCTCGGCTGCGTGCGGCGGCCGGGCGACGCTGATCGCGGAGGCTCGCGCGTTCGGAACCGTGGTGGGCGCGCATGCGGGACTGGATTCCGAAACCGAATCGAAGTCCGAGTCCCGACTCCGCGTTTCGAGACCGAGTCCCGAGGCCGAGACCGAGTCCAAGTCCGACACCGAGACTGAGTCCGAGTCCGAGACCGAGGCCTAGCCCGAGTCCGAATCCGAACCGGTGTGCGCGCTTCGGTGGGTGCGCTCGTCCGCCCCGCTGGACGCGCGCGTGCGGCCGACCTACAAGGCCGGCATGGCCAACCCGATTGCGACGTTCGAAACATCGCTCGGCACCTTCCGCGCGGAGATTTACCTCGACAAGATGCCCATCACCGCGCGCAACTTCCTCGAGCTGGCGCGTTCGGGCTTCTACGACGGGCTGCACTTCCACCGAGTGATCGACGATTTCATGATCCAGTTCGGCTGCCCCTACAGCCGCGATCCGAACAGCCCGCGTGCCGGTACCGGCGGGCCGCCGCACGGGACCATTCCCGACGAGTTCCCTCCGGAGCACAAGCTGAGCAACGAGCCCATGACGTTGTCGATGGCGAACACGGGGCGGCCCAACAGCGGCGGATCGCAGTTCTTCATCAACACGCGGCACAACGCCTACCTCGACTGGTTCACGCCGGGCCCGTCTCGACACCCCGTCTTCGGCAAGGTCATCGAGGGTCAGGACGTCGTCCACCGTATCGGCAAGAGCCCCACCGACGCGAACGACCGGCCGCGCACGCCCATCAAGATGCTGCGCGTGACGATCGAGGGGTATTGACGCGCCCACGACGTCGTCGCGGTCGCTTTCGCGCGCTCATCGCGTTGTGGCGCGCATCGCACGGAGGGCGCGCGACCTTCGTGAGGGCAGAGCCCGAGGGCGCACCAATAACTAAGTGATTTCAAATGGTTACGGCGCGTCTTCGGGGTTGCTGGAACGGATCGAGGGAGATATAGTCCCGCGCTTCCGATGAGCGAGAGCCCGAACGAGACGAGCGCGACGTCGGCGGCGCCGGCCGCGTACGATGCCGAGCACATCCGGGTGCTGGAGGGGCGCGAGGCCGTGCGCACGCGCCCGGGCATGTACCTCGGCAGCCTCGAGAGCGGCGCGGGTCTGCACCAGCTCGTCAGCGAGATCGTCGACAACGCCGTCGACGAGCACGCCGCCGGTTTCGGCGACCGCATCGAGGTCGTGCTGCACGCCGACGGCTCGGTGAGCGTGACCGACGAGGGCCGCGGCATTCCCGTCGGGCTTCACGCGTCTGGAATGAGCGCGGCCGAGGTCGTCTTCACGAAGTTGCACGCCGGCGGCAAGTTCGACGGCCAGGTCTACCGATACTCGGCCGGTCTGCACGGGGTGGGCGCGGCCGTCGTCAACTTCCTTTCGGAGTGGATGAAGGTCGAGATCCGGCGCGAGGGTCGAGTCTGGTACCTCGAGCTGCACGACGGGATCCCCGTCGCGCCGCTGCGCGCGCTCGGCCCGACCGATCGGACCGGCACGCGCGTCACGTTCAAACCCGATGCGCGCTACTTCCAGAACCAGGAGCTGTCGCGCGAGGCGGTGCAGGGGCGGCTACGCGAGATCGCGTTCCTCAACCCTGGCCTGCGGATCGTGCTCCGCGACGAGCGCGCGGCGGGCGGTGATCAGCAGGTCGAGTTCCACTTTCCCGGGGGCCTGCGGGATTTCGTCTTGGAGCTGACCGCGAATCGGGACCGCATCCACGAGGACGTCATCGTGCTGCGAGACCGGCGAGACGACGTGGACGTGGAGCTCGTTCTGCAATGGACCCAGTCCGAGTCCGAGCACGTGCTCTCGTTCGCCAACGGCGTGCACACGCGCGAGGGCGGGACGCACGTGACGGGAGCGCGCGCGGCGCTGACGCGCGTCGTCAACGACTACGCGCGGACGCACGACCTGCTGCGGGTGCCGCGCGAGCTGATGCGACGCGGCGACGGCGGCAACGGCCGCGCCCCGTCCGTGAGCATCGACGAGCTGGCGAGCGAGGACGTGCGCGCGGGATTGGTCGGGGTCCTCTCGGTCAAGCTCTCCGACGCGTCCTTCGAGGGGCAGACCAAGGCGCGTCTGAACAATTCGAGCGCCCGCGGCGCGGTCGAGAGCGTCGTCGGCGAACGGCTGGCCGTCTACTTCGAGGAAAACCCGAAGACGGCGCGCGCGATCGTGCAGCGGGCGGTGCGCGCGGCCTACGAGCGCGAGCTGGCACGGCGCGCGCGGGAGACGGTACGCAAGACCGCGTTCGACACGAGCGGCCTGCCCGGCAAGCTCGCCGACTGTCAGGAGCGCGATCCGAGCCGGTGCGAGCTGTACGTGGTCGAGGGCGACAGCGCCGGCGGCAGCGCGAAACAGGCGCGCGACCGACGCACGCAGGCCATCCTGCCGCTGCGAGGAAAGCTGCTCAACGTCGAGAAGGCGCCGGACGAGGACGTCTTTCGCCACCAGGAGGTGCGGGCGCTCGTCGCGGCCCTCGGGTGCGGAACGGTGAGCGACCCGGAGGGGGTCGACCTGTCGCGATTGCGCTACCACCGGGTGATCATCATGACCGACGCCGATGTCGACGGGTCGCACATCCGGTCCCTGCTCTTGACGCTGTTTTTCCGCCAGATGCCGCAAGTCGTGCAGGGCGGTCACCTCTACATCGCGCAGCCGCCGCTCTACAAGGTCACGCGCAAGAAGCAGGTGCAGTACCTGCGCGACGAGGAGGCCCTGGCCGCCTGGGAGCGCGAGACGGGCTGCGCGGGCCTGTCGCTGCACGGGCCGACGGGCGTGCTGCAAGGCGACGGACTGCGGCGTCTCGTCGACGACGTCCGCCGCTTCGAGGGGCTCGTGTTGCGCCTGGAACGTCGAGGGGATCCCCTCGTGCTCGAAGCGCTCGTTCGCGCCACCGACCTGGACCGGGCCGCCCTCGCGGACCGCGTGCGCATCGACGCCGCCATCGAGCGGATCCGCCAGTACGTGCGCGATCGCGATCCGTACCGCGCGCTCGAAGCCCGGATCGAGCCCGACGCGGAGCACGACGCGCATCGGGTGATCGTCCGCACCCGGGTGGCGGCGACCGAGCGCATCACGCGGGTCGACTTCGACCTGCTCGATCAGGGCGACGTGAGCGCACTCTTCGAGATCGAGCGGGCCTTGCGGGCGCTGGGCGCGCCGCTCGAGCTGCGCGACGCCGAGGGCGGTACGACGCACGTGGCCGATCCCCACGCGTTGTGGACGATCGTCCGGGAGCGGGCGCGCGAGGGCGTGACGATCCAGCGCTACAAAGGCTTGGGCGAGATGAATCCCGACGAGCTGTGGGAGACGACGATGTCGCCCGAGGCGCGCACGCTGTTGCAGGTGCGCATCGAGGATGCCGAGCAGGCCGACGAATTGGTCACCCTGCTCATGGGCAAGGACGTGCCGCCCCGACGCCAGTTCATCGTCGATCACGCGCTCGAAGCGCGGCTCGACGTCTGAAGCGAACCCTCGAAGCGGTTCGAGGGCCGGGACCAGGGGACGCGGCTCGGGAGCGCGCCGATGCGGGCCGGAGACCGTCGCGTGGGCTCGGGGAGACGCGAGGGCTCCGAGGCGGCGCGTTCGGTCGTCCGCGTCCACGGGATGCGCGCTGCCCTCGCCATTCTGGAGCGCCGTCCACGAGACGTGCTCCGGGCGTGGGTCGGGCCGCGGCCGCCGGCCACGCTGGAAGCCGGACTTGAGCCGCTGCGCCGTTTCGGCGTGGTGGTGCATCGGGTCGGGCGCGACGATCTGGCGCGACTGTGCGGATCGGCGCATCACGAGGGGATCGTCGTCGACGTTCGGCCCCGAACGGGACGAACCGCAGCCGAGCTGGCCGCGGACCGGAGCACGGGACTGCTCGTCGCGCTCATCGGCGCATCCAATCCGCACAACGTCGGGGCCGTGATGCGCGTCGCCGCGCATTTCGGGATCGCCGCCGTCCTGTGCGATCCCGAGGCCGCGCGCTCGGGCGGTGCGACGCTGCGTACCGCGCAGGGAGCGGCCGAGCACGTCGAGTGCGTCGCCGTCTCGTCGTGGCCGGCGGTGCTCGACTCGTTCGCGTCCGCCGGATTCCGTGTGGTGGCGACGGTGGTCCGCGCAGGCCGGTCGCTGTTCGAGGCGGAGCTACCCCGGCGCACGCTCGTGTTGTTCGGATCCGAGGCCGACGGGCTGCCGGGTTGGGCGCTGCGGCGCGCGCACGATGCGGTGACGATCCCGGGAACGGGAGCCGTCGAGAGCCTGAACCTCGCGACGGCCGTGGCGATCGTCGCCGCCGAGCACGTGCGCCGACACGGTTTCCACGCACGTCCTCACGGGCGGTAGACACGCGAAGTCTCGCGCTCCGGCCAGCCCCCGACGTCGAGCGAGGACGCGATGCCGTCGGGACTCGACGTCAACCGACGCCTTCCTCTATGCTCCGCCCGTCGAGTCGTCCATGGGCGCACGCAAATCGAGCGGAGGCGGGGGGCGTAGGCGCACGACACCGGGCGGCCGACGCCCCGGCGGTGGGCGAACGGGCGTCGCGAAGCGGACCTCTCGACCCGCGACGCGGACCGCCCCGGCGACGGCCGCATCCAAGCGAAAGGCGATCACGCCGGTCGCTTCGCCACGAGCGCCTCGCCCCACGACGCCCGAACCGACGACCGCCTCGTCCCCGCCGCCGACGCCGCCGGTCCGGTCGCAGGCGCCGGAGGTCACGACGAGCGAGAGCCCGCCTCGACCCGCGACGACGGCGGCGGCCGCGATGGGGCCGGCCGCCGAGGCCGAGCGCCTCGTGCAGGAAGGCGCGGCGGCACGTGTCCTTGAGCTGGGCGCCTTGCTGCTCGACGAGCGGCCGACGGTCTGCGCCGATGCATCCCGCGTGCTCGCGGAGCTGCTCGCGCGCAAGCCCGACATGCTCGTGCCTCTGGTCGATCGATTCGTCGAAGTGGCCGTGGCCGGCCGGCATCGCCGGGCGGTCGAGCTCGCCGCCGCCGCGCTCCCGGTGCTCGCGAGGCTCGCCCCGTCGAAGGTCGCTCGGCACCTCGACACGCTGCGTGCGTCGTTCGAGGGCGCGAGCGAGACGTTGCGCGACGGCCTGGTACGGACGTTCTCGGCGCTGTGCGTCGCGTCGGTCGCCTACCAGAAACGCCTCGAGCCCGTGCTGTCGGCGGCCCTCGCGCAGGCCGAGCCCAAGACGCTCGCGCGCTGGACCGAAGTGGCCCTGCCGGCGCTCAAGGGCGAGCCGCACGCGGCCGCGCGCTCGGTCGTCGAGGGGCGCCTGTACAGCATTCCACGGCCGGTCGCGCAACAGATCGCGACCTTCCTCGGGGTCAAGCTCCGTCCCGCGCGTCTGGCGTGACCGAAACCCCCACCCTCGCGCTGCTCGCCGTGGCGGGCGTGGGGGCGGGATGGCTGAACGCGATCGCCGGGGCGGGCTCGCTGCTCACGTTGCCGGCGCTCATCCACGCCGGGCTGGACGCGACGAGCGCAAACGCAACCAACCGCCTCGCGGTGCTCGTCCAGTGCGCCGTCTCGCTCGCGACGTACGTGCAGGCGGGGCAACGGCCCGGACGCGCGACGGGTTGGCTGGTCCTGGCCGCAGCGACCGCCGCCCTGCCGGGCGCGTGGCTCGCTCGAATGCTCGCGCCGACGCAGACGCAGATGGGCATCGCCGTCGCCACCGCGATCATGGCGGCCCTCGTGCTCCTCGAGCCGTCGTACGAAGCGGCGCGGAACGAGGCGGGGCGCGCCGCAAACGCCCCGGGCGGGCTCGACACGGCGGCGGTCGTGGCGCTCGGGTTCTACGCGGGGCTGCTCCAAGCGGGCGTCGGGATCCTCGTGCTGACCTGGTTCGTGCACGTGCGAGGTCAATCCGTCGTGTCCGCGAACGGACTCAAGTACCTGCTCATTCTCGCGACGAGCGTCGTCGCGATCGTCGTGTTCGCGGCCGACGGATCCCTGCTCGACTTGCCTCGTGGGCTCGCGCTCGCGCTCGGGACGGCAGCGGGCTCGTGGCTCGGGACACGCGTGGTGTTACGCCGCGGTGAGCGCATCGTCCGCACGGTGATCGCGCTCGCCGTGGTCGCTCTCGCGGTCGATCTCGCGCTCGACGCCTGGCCGTGGCGCTAGCCCGCGGCGCTCGCGACGCCGATCGCCGGCTTCCTCGATGGCGCGGCCAGGGGTCTTTCGAGCACGATCGCGTTGCCGAGATCGTGCGCCGGGTCCGACTGGGCCCCGGCGCCACGTGCCTCCGGGGACCACCTCGGCTCGGGTCGCGCGAGCCCCCCGAAGGCGGCCCCGGTCGTCGTGAATGCGGTCGGTTCCGATCCCGTCGATCCGAGGCCGGTGCGCGGCGGATCGTTTACCCGCGTCCCGCCTCGCGCTAGCCTGACGTGCTCGTCGTACGCAGCCACGGAGGTCCTCATGCGCAACGCGCTCGCTCTCGCCATCGCGTCGAGCCTGCTCGCGGGACTGCTCGCCGCCGCGCTGGCCGACCCGACCGACGCCCAGCGACGCCGTCGCAACCGCGGGCGACAGCCGCAAGCGGCCCGCGTCGAGACCCCACCGACGAGCGCCCAGATTGCGCCGGCCCTCGGCGAGCTTCGCTGGGGCATGAGCAAGGAGCAGGTCTTCGAGCACTTCAGCAAGCAAATCCGCGATCGCTACCAGGAGCGGCTGTCCAAGGCGCGCGACGCGATGACCGAGGACGCCATCCGCGCCGAGATGAACAACGAGATCCGTCGCATCCGCGACAGCTACGTGCGTTTCGACGGGCGGACGACCGGATGGGACGTCTCGTTCCTGCGCGCCGAGTACACGCACAACAACAACGAGTCGATGATGGTCGTGCGCGACGGCAATTCGCAGAACTTCTACTTCTTCATCAACAATCGGCTCTGGAAGTGGTACAAGGCGTTCGACGCCTCCGTCTTCGAGGGCCAGCCCTTCGAGCAGTTCGCGCGGGCGCTGCAGAACCGATTCGGGCCCGGCCTCGAGCGCAGTCAGGAGCGCGACGGACGTCAGGTGCGGTGGCTCGAATGGCAGGACGAATCGACACGACTGCGGGCGATCGACGAGAACCACTTCTACGGGTTCTATTGCCTCGTCTTCGAGGAGAAGGCGACGCTCGCCAACCTCGACAATCTCCGCGTCAACCGCCCGCCTCCACGCGAGAGCGGCAACGCGTTCGTGCGTGCGGTCGTCGAGTCGAACGAAGAGGTCAGCACCGCCAACCAGGACATCGTCGATCGCATCACCGGCATGATCCGACGCCGCGAAGACGCCCCGGACCCGACCATGACCGGGATGGGTACGGCACCGACCGCGATGTCCTCGACGGGCGCGTCCAGCGCCACGCAGATGACACGCGTCGACGACGATCCGCTGCGGGGCGTCGACCTCTGATCGCAGCCCGCGCAGCCGTCGGGATCGTCGTCGCCGTGCGTGCACACCGCATCCGCGGGGCCGGGAACCGGCGGGCGCCCGGAGCGGATCGCGGGGTGCGCGCGACGGGCGCCGGAATCGTTCGACCATGACGCGCCGGCTCTTCGGCACCGACGGAATCCGCGGCCTGGCGAACCAGGCCCCGATGACGCCCGAAACGGCGTTCCGCATCGGCCTGGCCGTCACCTGGCTCGCGCGGCGCCGCGTGGCTCATCCGCCGCGCGTGCTCGTCGGCAAGGACACCCGGCTGTCGGGCTACATGCTCGAGACGGCGCTCGCCGCCGGCGTGTGCGCGCAGGGCGGGCGCGTGCTGCTGACCGGGCCGCTGCCCACGCCCGCGATCGCCCACTTGACGACGAGCATGCGCGCCGACGCGGGGATCGTGATCAGCGCGTCGCACAATCCGTTCGAGGACAACGGCATCAAGATCTTCGGTCCCGACGGCTTCAAGCTCCCCGACGCGGACGAGGCGGCCATCGAAGGGCTCCTCGCGAGCTCCGAGCTGGACCGAGACCGCCCCACGCACCGGCACGTCGGACGTGCCGAGCGCGTGGACGACGCACCGGGACGCTACATCGCGTTCGTCAAGGCGACGTTCCCGGCGGCGCGCACGCTCGACGGGATGCGCATCGTCGTCGATGCGGCCCACGGAGCCGCGTACCGGGTCGCTCCGCTCGTGTTTTCCGAGCTCGGTGCCGAAGTCCACGCGATCGGAGTCGAGCCCGATGGGCTCAACATCAATCGTCGCAGCGGCGCCCTGCATCCGGAGGCGTGCGCGCGCGAGGTGCTGCGGCGTCGCGCGCACCTCGGCGTGGCGCTCGACGGGGATGCCGATCGGGTCGTCGTGATCGACGAGACGGGGCGGCAGGTGGACGGCGACGCCGTGATGGCGCTGTGTGCGCTGCGCATGCTGCGTCAGGGGCGCCTGGCCCACCGCACGCTCGTGGCCACGGTGATGACGAACCTCGGCGTCGAACGCGCGATGCAACGCGCGGGCGGCCGGCTCGTCCGCACCGCGGTCGGTGACCGCTACGTCGTCGAGGCGATGCGCGCGGGCGGCTACAACTTCGGCGGCGAGCAGAGCGGGCACATGATCTTCCTCGATCACGCCACGACGGGAGACGGCCTGGTCGCGGCGCTGCAGCTGCTGGCCATCGTGCTCGAGGAGGGCCGGCCGCTGTCGGCGCTGGCCCGGGAGGCCTTCGAGCCCGTGCCCCAGGTGCTGCTCAACGTGCCGTTGCCGGTGCGGCGGCCGCTGGAGGAGATGACGCGCACGCGCCGCGCCGTCGAACGGGCCGAACGCGTGCTCGGCGCATCGGGCCGGGTGCTCGTGCGCTGGAGCGGCACCGAGCCCAAGCTGCGCATCATGCTCGAGGGGCCGCGTCGCGACCGCATCGAGGCGCTCGCGCGCGCCATCGAGCGTCAGGCACGCGAGGAGCTGGACACGTCCCGCGCCTCGTCCCCGCCCCGATCCCGCGCGATGGTCGCGCGAACCGCGAGCCGTTCCGCACGCCTCGAGGCTCCCCAACGCGCCTCCGGCAGGAGGAGTACGACGTGAATCCCGAGACGCAGATCCCGCAACGAAGCTCCGTGATGCGATGGCATCTCTTCTGGATCCTCGTCCCGTGCGCCTTCGCACGGGCGGGCTTCGCGCAGTCGCAGCCTTCCTCGCCGCCGGACGGCACCACGCCGTCGTCCCCGGCTGCCGCGCCGCAGGCGCCCTCGCCGCAAGCCGGTCCGATCCAGCCAGCGGAAATGACCGCATCGCCCCCCCCCGACGCACCGACCGCGACCGCCGCCGCGGCGCTCGGCACACCCGACTCGAACGTCGAGGCGTCCGACGAGTTCGAAGGAGAGCTCGTCTCGGCGCCGCGTCGACCGGCACCGCGCGCCGAGCGTCGGGGGCCGCGCTTTGGGCTGCACGTCTACGCGGGCGGGGGCCTCGGCGCGTGGAGCACGTCCACGGGGGACCCCGTGGCCCTGTACGGCGAGGCAGAGCTCGGAGCGGAATGGGCCTCGCTGCGTCACGTCAGCCCGGGCATACGGCTCCGATGGCAGGAGCACGCGCGGCGTTACGCGACGCGGATGCACGGGCACGTCGAGACGGGCGAGACGCGCGTCGGCATCTCGCTCCACGGTGCGTGGCGTGCGCTCGAGATCGCGCGCGTGGAACGTGAGCTGGCATACCTCGATCCGGTGCTCGCTCTCGAAGCGGACGTCTTCGACAACGTCGTGGGCCCGCACACCGCGTGGAACCTCGGCCTCGGCGTGCGGGGCGGATGGGCCGTGGCGGGCCCGTTGTCGCTGCGCGGCGAGCTGTCCGTCGCCGGCACGCTCGCCGTTTCGGGCCGAACCGCGGACCAGCGCCTCTATCACGGCACGCCGACGGGTACGTGGCGCTGGTCGCTCGGCCCCGAGGTCCGCATCGCGGGCGAAAGTCGCGATGCCGTGCTCGGCGTGCGATACGCCGGCGAATCGCTCGTCCTCGACCACGCCCGCCGCACGGCGCACGGCCTCCACGTGCGCCTGGAAACGAGACTCTGACCATCCGGATGGCCATGGATCCCCGATTCGCTTCGAACCCGGAGCTTGCCGCCATGCATCAGTCCCGATCGATCGCCGTTGCCGCCCCGCTCGTCCCCTTGCTCGTCGCGCTCGTCGCGTGCAGCGAGCCCGTCAAGGCCCCTGTCGCGCGCATCGTCTCGCTCGTCGCGAGCACGGCGCCCGGCGATGGCGGCGTGTCCGACGCGTCGCC